>PNMN01000009.1 GCA_013823655.1 Comamonadaceae bacterium
TGAACGACACCGTGCTCAACGAAGCGGTGGTCCTGCAGGAGCCACCGCTGCAAGGCGACCTGTCGGTGCCGACGCAGGCCCAGGGCCTGGTGCTGTTTGCCCACGGCAGCGGCAGCAGCCGCCTGAGCAGCCGCAACCGCTGGGTGGCGCGCCAGCTGCAGCAGCGTGGCCTGGCCACGCTGCTGTTCGATCTGCTGACCGAAAGCGAGGCGCGGGACCGGCGCCTGGTGTTTGACATCCCGCTGCTCGGCCAGCGCGTGCTCAACGCCATGCGATGGGCCTCGCAGCGCGAGGAGCTGGCCGGGCTGCGCCTGGGCCTGTTCGGCGCCAGCACCGGCGCCGCCGCCGCCCTGCTGGCCGCCGGGCAAAAGCCCCAGCGCGTGGCGGCCGTGGTGTCGCGCGGCGGACGCCCCGACCTGGCCCGGGACTGGTTGCCGCGCGTCCAGGCGCCCACGCTGCTGATCGTCGGCGGGCACGACGACCAAGTGCTGGAACTCAACCGCCAGGCGCTGCGCCTGCTCGCATGCAGCAAGCGGCTGGAGGTGGTTCCCGGAGCGTCGCACCTGTTTGAGGAAGCGGGCGCGCTGGAGAGCGTGGCGGCGCTGGCGGCCGGCTGGTTCGAGCAGCACCTGACCTGAGCGTTGAGAGTCTTCTGCCCACGCCCGCCCATGACCACCACCACCTGGCACAAGGAACACCGGTTTGACGGGCGGCTGGTCATCCTCGATTCGACTCCCGTCCGAACCCATTGGACCTGGAAACCACAGTTGTCCAACTGCCGTTTCCAGATTGAAGGAACCCCGCATGTTCAAGGACCGTGAAGACGCCGCCCGCCAGCTCGCCACCCGCCTGGCTGCGTACCGCGGCCAGAACCCGCTGGTGCTGGCCATTCCCCGTGGCGCGGTGCCGATGGGAAAGCTGCTCGCCGACTTGCTGGAAGGGGAGTTCGATGTGGTGCTGGTGCGCAAGCTGCGCGCGCCATGCCAGCACGAACTGGCCATCGGCGCGGTCGACGAAAGCGGTTGGACCACCATCGCGCCCTACGCCGCCTCGACCGGCGCCGACCAGGACTACATCGCCGATGAAAAGCACCACCAGCTCCAGATCCTGCATTCGCGCCGGATGCTGTATTCGCCGTTGCGCAGGCCGGTCGAGCCGGGTGGGCGCACGGTCATCGTGGTGGACGACGGCCTGGCCACCGGCGCCACCATGACCGCCGCACTGCATGGCCTGCGCCAGCGGCATCCCCACAGACTGGTCTGTGCAATCCCGGTGGCGTCGCACGAGGGGCTGGCAAGAATCCGTCCGATGGTGGACGATGTGGTCTGCCTGCTCACACCGCCCGACTTCCAGGCCGTTGGCCAGTTCTACCGCGCCTTCCCCCAGATCACGGACGAAGAAGTGACCGCGCTGCTCAAGAGCTGATTCGCGTCCAGCGCGCCGCAGGCCCGCATTCAGGCCTGCGGCGGCGCTGCCAGCACTTCGAAGCTCAACAGCACCAGCTCGGTATTGCCGCCCTTCAAAGTCACCCGCCGCACCGCGAGGCGCAGGCGCTGCGGCCCCAGGCCGGGAAACACCTGGGTCAGCTCCCGCGCCGCGACGGCGTTTGCCGCCGGTGGCATCGCATCCAGCAGTTCGTGCGTGGGGCCAAGGTCCCACATCCGCTCGCCGATCTCGTAGAAGCCGTGGCCCAGCAGCGCCGGCGCCGCAGCGCCAAACCGGCTGGTGTAGGCCCGGTTGACGGCCACCACGCGCAAGGCCTGATCCAGCACCACCAGCGGATCACGGACCGTGTCCACAATCGCTTCGGCCAGTTCCCGCGCCCGCCGGTCAGCGATCGCGTGCACCCGCTCGGTCACATCGTTGAAGGTGAGCACCACGCCGTCGATCACGTTGTCCATGGTGCGGTAGGGCTGGATGCGCGCCAGGTACCAGGTATCACCGGCCTGCACCTCGCGCTCGACCGACACCAGCGTGTCCAGCACGGTGCGCGCGTCCGCCAGCAGGTCCACGTCCTTGAGCTGGCTGCGGATGTCGGCCAGCGGTCGGCCGATGTCGGTGGCGACCAGCCGGTACACGCTGGCTGCGTCGTGCGTGAAGCGGCGGATCATCAACCTGCGGTCCAGAAAGATGGCCCCGACGCTGATGTTGTCGAGCAGGTTCTTCATGTCGTCCTGCATGCTGGTGAGCTGCTCCACCTTGCTGTGCAGTTCGGAGTTGACCGTGACCAGCTCCTCGTTCACCGACTGCAGCTCTTCCTTGGAGGTCTCCAGTTCCTCGTTGGTGCTTTGCAACTCTTCGTTGGTGCTCTGAAGTTCTTCGTTGGTGCTCTGCAATTCCTCGTTCGACGCCTGCTGCTCCTCGACCATGGCGCCCATGTTCTGCTTGCTCAGCACCAGCTCGCGCTCCAGTTCCTCGATGCGCCTGGCTTCGGCCGATTCGCCCGCCTTGCTCTTGCGCGCGCCACGGCGCACCGCAGGGCGCTGCACGGCGCGGAAACTGATCAGCAGCAGCTTGTGGCCCGCGCCCGGACCGTGCAGCACCCGCACGCTCAAGGCCACGGTGTGGAGGTCATCCTTGTCCCGCACGGTGATCTGGCGTTCCGGCAGCGGCATGCCCTCGGCCGTGGCCTGGTGCAAGGCTTCGCGCAGCTCCAGCTGCAGGCTGTCGCGCGCCATGTCCAGGATGTTGTGCGAGGGCTGGCCCGGCGCCAGCCGCAGGTAGGGACCGGTCTCTCCGTGCACGTACACAATGTCGCCATTGAGCTCGGTGAGCACAGAAGCCGGCGCAAACGACTGCAGCAGCGCCCGGCGCGCCAGCTCGGCCACGGAGCCTTCGCGCAGCCGCGGGCCGGCCACCCCGAGCTCGGGCGTGTGGCTCTCGGGGGCCCACGCGATGCGGCTGCTCAGCAGCGCACGCCGCGATGCGAGGCTCGGTTTGGCGCGGTAGATGTTGAACTTGCGTTCGATCGGGTCAAACAGATCCTGGTGGCTGCCGATGCTCTCCGACGGCGACAGACACAACACGCCGCCGGGCTTGAGCGCGTAGTGAAAGATCGGCATCAGCCGGTCCTGCAGGTCCGGCTCCAGGTAGATCAGCAGGTTGCGGCAGCACAGCAGATCGAGCCGGGTGAAGGGCGGGTCCTTGATCACGCTTTGCAGCGCGAACACCACCATCTCGCGGATTTCCTTGCGCACGCGGTAGCCTTTTTCTTCCTTGATGAAGAAACGGCGCAGGCGCTCAGGCGACACGTCTTCGGCGATGTTGGGCGGGTACAGGCCCGCGCGGCCCACGCGATGGCGTCGGCATCGATGTCGGTGCTGTAGATCTGCACCACCAGCTCGCGGCGCAGCTCGTCCGCCAGCTCGCGCAGCAGCATCGCCAGGGAAAACGCCTCTTCGCCGGTGGCGCAGCCCGCCACCCAGATGCGCAGCGGCTCGCTCTCGGCCCGGTTCTCCAGCAACAGCGGCAACACCGCCTTCTTCAGGAACTGAAACACCTCGGGATCGCGGAAAAAGCGGGTGACATTGATCAGCAGTTCGCGGAACAGCGCCTGGACTTCGTCCGGGTGTTCGTTCAGGTAGCGCTCGTAGGCCACCACATCGGCCAGGCCGTGCTGCACCATGCGCCGGGCAATGCGCCGCCCCAGGGTGCTTTTCTTGTACTGGGAGAAGTCGTGTCCGGTGCTCGCACGCAGCCGCAGCAGGACCCGGGCCAGCTGCTTGTCGCTGACCGGCGACTCGCGGTTCTGCGCCATCAGCTGGCGCAGCCGGGCGTCGGCCTCCAGGGCCTTGGGCATGTCCTCCACCGCCAGCACCTGGGAAGCAAAACCGGACTGGATCGCGCTGGCGGGCATGCCGTCGTAACGGGCGGTGGCCGGTTCCTGCACCAGGCACAGGCCACCGGCGCCATGGATCGCCCGCATGCCCAGCGTGCCGTCGGTGCCGGTGCCCGACAGCACGATGCCGACCGCGAACTCGCCCTGGTCGTCGGCCAGCGAGCGGAAGAACCGGTCGATCGGCATGGGCCCGCTGCGCGCCCCGGAAGACCGGCTCAGGCCCAGGCAGCCGTGTTCGATCACCATGTCGTGGTTGGGCGGTATCACATACACGTGGTTGCGCTCGATCGGCACCTGGTTGCGCGCCTCGACCACCGGCATCGCCGTGCTGCGCTGGAGAATCTCCGACAGGATGCTGGTGTGCGTGGGGTCCAGGTGCTGCACCAGCACAAAGCCCATGCCGCTGTCGGGCGGCATGGCGCGCAAGAACTGCTCGAAGGCTTCCAGGCCACCGGCCGAAGCGCCCAGCGCCACCACCGGGAATCCGCTGTAGGCGGCACGGATGGCTGGCGTGCCGGTGGTGCCGGCGTCGTTCGGTGCACAGCGGTCGTCGCCGCCGCCTGCTGTCGCTGGTGTTCTCGTTGTCATTGCGTACCTCGATGCCGCCACAACTCGCAAGCCGCTGCTTGCGGCCGCCGGCCGCAGCGAAGGGCCGCCCCGAGCCAGGTCAGCCCCCTCGGGGGCAGCGACCCGCGCAGCGGCGCAGCCCCGGATTGGCGCTGAAAGCGACGAGACGCTTGGGGTCTCAATTGTCGCTGAGCGGCGGCCCGAGCACGTCCTTGCCCAGCTGGTGTTCCAGACCGAAGCGCACCAGCCCGGCCGTGCTCTCGATGCGGAGCTTTTCCTGGATGCGCTTCTTGTGCGTGCTCACGGTCTTGATCGAGAGGTGCAGGGCGTCGGCAATGTCCACCGGGCGTTGCCCGCTCACGATGCGCTGCAGGATGTCCAGCTCCCGGTTGGTCAGCAACTGGATGCCGGGCGCGGGGCGCTGGCCATTGAGCTGCTGCACCATGCACTCGGCCAGTTGGGCCGACAGGAAGACGCCACCACTGGCGACCTTGCGCACCGCCGCCACCAGCTCGGTGGCGGCGTGTCCTTGGTGACGTAACCGTTCGCACCCGCCTGCAGGGCGCGGATCGCGTACTGCTCCTCGCTGTGCATGGTCAGGATCAGCACCGCCACGCAAGGGAATTCGCTCTTGATGCGGCGGGTCAGGTCCAGCCCGCTCATGCCAGGCATGGACAGGTCGACGATGGCCAGATCGATCGGCTGGCGGCGCAGGCATTCCAGCGCCTGGAAGCCGGTGCCGGCCTCGGTGACGCTCCACTGGTTGGCCTCCGCGTCGATCAGGCGCTTGAGGCCTTCGCGCACCACGGTGTGGTCGTCCACCAGCAGCAGGTTCAGCACCGGACGTGTGGTCGCCGCGCTCACTGTGGACTACCTTCGCCCTGCGGGCTGCGGTGCGAGCTGGCTTGGGGGCGGCCCGGCGCTGCGCTCACTGGACTACCTTCGTCCTGTGGGCTGCGGTGCGAGCTGGCTTGGGGGCGGCCCGGCGCGGCGCTCATCGTCCCACCTCCGGCGGCAACCCGGCGTGTTCATGGAGCAGCGTCGGCACGGTCAGCTCCAGGCCGATCCAGCCGGTGTCATCGCCCGGCTCGTTGATCACCAGCCGCCCCCCCAGGAGGCGCGCGCGGTGCTCCAGGATCGATACCGCCTGCGGGTTCGGCCGCCGAACACCCGGCCCGGCCTGCGCCTTGAGCCGCGAGCGCAGCACCAGGACAAACGCCCTGTCCGGACTGCGGGTTCCAAGGTGCAGGTCGGCACCCGCCGTGTCGTGCAGCAGGAGTGCCACCGCTTCCTGCGCGAACCGGTAGACCGCCAGCCGGGTGTGCTCGTCCAGCGCTCTCGCCTCGGGGCCGAGGGACAGCGTCAGCGGCAGCCCCAGGCGGCGGGCGGTGTCGCGCACCAGCCATTCGATCGAGGCGACCAGTCCCAGATCGTCCAGCATGGGCGGCCGCAGATCCTGCGTGATGCGGCGCACGCTGGCCATGGCCTGGTCGAGCGAGGCGAGCATGCCGCCCACGCGCTCGCAGTCGACCGCGTCGGACACCCCCGACGGCAGGGCGGCCAGATCCATCTTCAGGGCACTGAGCCTTTGCCCCAGGTCTTCGTGGAGCTGCAGCGCGACCCGCTGGCGCTCGACCTCGCGCTCGTCGGCGTCAATGGCTGCGATGCGGCGTTCGGCATCGGCCCGCACGCGGGCCGTGATGTCGGTCATCGTCACCCGCATGGTCCCGGAACACTCGGTCGCCGTCATGCGCTGGCTGTCGATCTGACCAAACCAGGGGTCGGCGTGGTCCCCGCTGCGCAGCGCAACCTCGATGCGCTTGGGCACATCGTCCAGCAGCACGCGGCGCAGGTACAGGTGCCAGCGGTCCCCGTCGGACGGCAGGATGTAGCGCGCCAGGTGCGCGCCCTTGACCCAGGTGCGCCGCGCTCCCAGCATGTCGGCGCCGGTGAGGTTGCACTCCAGGATCACGCCGTCCTGGTCCAGCGTGAAGTAGCCCACCGGGGCGAAATCGAACAGGTCGAGGTACCGGTCCCGGGCGGCGGCCAGCGCGGCCTGCGTGCGGCGCAGTTCTTCGTTCTGGCTCTCCAGCTCGGCCTGGTGCACGTGCAGTTCGTGCGCGAGCTGGTCCGCACGTTCGATCGCAGGGTGGGGCAGGTTGTGCATGGGTCAAAACCTGGCGTCAAGAGGAAGGGGCATCGAATCACCGTCGTTCCTGGGCGGCCCGCCAGATGCCGACACATCGGCTTCGCCCTTTGGCAACTGCACCATCATCCTGGCGCCCCCGCCGGGCATGTTGGACACGCTCAGCTTCCCGCCCAGCATGTACACGCGTTCGCGGATGCCGATCAGGCCGAACGAGCCCCGCGGGCTGTGCGGTGGCACGGTGGGGAAACCATCGCCATCGTCCTGCACCGTGAGTCCGATGCCGTCTGCGCTGGATTCGATGGTGATCTGTACCGCATTGGCCCGGGCATGGCGGGCGCTGTTGGTCAGCGCCTCCTGCACGATGCGGTAGAGCGTGGTCGCGGTGCGGTTGTCGATCAGGTGCTGGACGGGCGCCAACTGCAGCGCCACCTGCACACCGGTGTGCCTTTCAAAATCCCGCGCCAGCCACTCGATGGCGGCGTTCAGGCCGAGGTCGTCGAGCATCAGGGGGCGCAGGTCCATGGCGATGCGGCGGGTGGCGGCCACCGTGTCGTCCACCATCTCGATCATGGCTTGCGTGCGCTCGGCCCGGTTGCGTGCGGAGTCTGCGCGGTCCAGCGTGGCGAGCTCCAGCTTCAGTGCGGTGAGCCGCTGCCCGAGTTCGTCGTGCAGTTCTCGCGCGATGCGCCGACGCTCTTCTTCGCGCGCCTCGACCAGGCTCGCAGAGAGTTCGCGCAGGGTGTTCTGCGAGCGGATCAGCTCGCTGCGTTCCTGGGACAGTTTCGTGATGTCGGAGATCACGATCTGGACCAGGGTGCGCTGGTGGTCCGGCAGCGCCGCCACCACCATCTCCACCTGTCTCGACGAGCCATCTGGGCGCGCGATCTCGCCCTTGACCGACAGCACCGCATCCTGCTGCGCCAGCGCCTGGGCCACCTTGCCACGCACCCGCTCGTGCGAACCCGGGCTCAGAAAATGGTAGATCGACTGCCCGGCGAAGCTCTCCCGCACCTTGGCACCGAACAGGCGCACGCAGGCCGGGTTGGCGTACACCACCTGATCGCACTCCGTGATCCAGATCGCCACCGGCACCAGGTCGAAGATCGTGCGCATGCGCTGGTTGATGCGATCGATCAGATCGGACAGCTTGTGCTCCTCGCTCAGGTCACGCAGCAGCGCCGTGTGGTAGCGCTCGCCACCGGCCACCTCCACCTTGCACAGGGCCGTTTCCATCGGAAATTCTTCGCCGTTGGCGCGCAGGCCGGTCATCTGGCCGCGTTGCCCCATCGGACGCTCGCTCAGATCGGAGGCCATGAACCGCTGCACGTGCACGGCGTGCTGCTCGCGCAACCGCTCGGGCACCAGCACCGCGAGATCGCGGCCCAGCAACTCGGCTGCGGCGCGACCGAACATGCGCTCGGCAGCGGGATTGATCATCGCGATGCGCATCTGCCCGTCGATGGTGACGATGCCCTCCAGCGCAGCCTGAAGGGTATCGGGCTGCGACATCAGACCGGCGGCATCGGCACCGGGCGGGATAACGGGATCGACCATGCACAAGCTCCTTCGGATTTTCATGATAGTGAGCGGTGGGGCTGCATGCCCACTTCCAGACGGTCCAGATGTGTGCGCATTGACGCAAGTCATTCCAACGCATGCAAGCTGCCGTCGCGTTAGGAATATTCCTACTTGCTGCCCGGCGTTTTCCGGCCCCTGGGACCCGGTTTCCGACGCCATCTCGAACCCGAGTCCGATTGGCGGATCGTGCGATTTATCACATGCTGGAGACCCGGCCAGAAACGGTAACACCCTTTCACCCCTTCAGGAGTTCCCATGGAAACCCCAGCCCCGTCTGTCCCTGGTCCGCGCCTGGTTTCCCGCGACACCAGCGCGGCCTGTCCGGCACACGCCTCCCTGGCCGAACTGCTCCATATGTTTGGCGCGAAAGTGGCGGATCTCGCGGCAGGGGCACACATACCGGTGCTCCTGCGCCGGATGTCGGCTGGTGAAGGCCTGGTGCACGAAGGCGCGCCGGCCGACGCCATCTTCTTTGTCCGCTCAGGCACCTTCAAAGTGTTCCGGACCGACGAGGACGGCTACGAGCAGGTGCTCGCCTTCGCCGTGCGCAGCGAGCTGCTGGGCTTTGATGCCCTGTGCATGGAGTCCTACCCGACGGCCATGCAGGCGCTGGAGGATTCGACGGTTTACGTGATCCCGCGGCGCGAAATCGGCCTGCTGAGTCAGGCCCTGCCCACGTTTGCCCTGGTGCTGCAGCAAGCCGGCAGCCTGACGCTCACGCGCAGCCGCGAACTGGTGGACATCATGGCGGCGGTGGCGTCCGACGTGCGGCTGGCCCGGTTCCTGATCCAGCTCTCGCGGCGCATGCTGGCCTGCGGCCAGTCGCCCCGCCGCTTTCTCCTGCGCATGGGGCGCCGCGAGATCGCCAGCCTGCTGGGCGTGGCGCACGAAACGGTCAGCCGCTGCTTCAGCGCGCTCGCCGCCATGGGACTGCTGCATGTGAACGACCGCGAAGTCGAGATACTCGACATGGACGGTCTGAAAGCATTTTCGCGCAGCACCCGCCGTCCGGTGGATGATGCAGCCCTGGCGCGCAACCAGCACCTGCCCATCATTGCCCGGGCCACCACGGGGCGCCACAGCGCCCGCCGCACCCAGTGATGGCCTGAGCCGGGCGGAGGTGCCAGGAAGGCCCTGTTCGCCCTGGTGTTCGCCCTGATGACCGCGCACATCGACAGGCTGGCTAGAATTGACCTGGAAACCGCAGTTGAACGGGTCCAGGTGGGCGGGCACAGCGCCCTCACCCATCGGGTGCGCTTCTTCGTGGCCAGGTTTCTCCGTGTTGATGGGCATTTCCAGCCGGATCGAGCGCGGTCAACTGGGACCGCCGTCGATCAATAGGAGAAGCCCCGCACAGGCGAGGTGGATCCTCTGATGGATACGGCATCAAAGTGCCCAATGCGTGATAGACCACGGTCTTCACAAACACCACAGAGGATCCGTTGTGAATCGTAATGCAGGTATGGACGCAGGACAACTCATCGGCACCATGAGCGGGCTGCAGCAGGATTACCAGCGCGGGCATCAAAGCCTCAGGCCGCAAGCGGCCTGAGTGAGGTGCTCGATCCATCAACCCACCCATCCACCAACTCGAACGAAAGGATATGGTCGTCTTTGCAGGGTAGTGAGGCAGTCAGAGTGAAGTGATGTGAAACAGGTCAGACCGGGGCGAGCCAAACCTGCATGGTGTGCCGGACGCAAAGAGTCCGCCAACGGAGATGAGGCGCTTGTCAGCGGATATGCATCGGGGCCAGCAGGCGAGTCTGTGCAACCAGACGGACTGCGCAATCAAGGCCGGATATAAGGGCGCAGCCGACTTCTTCGCAGCACATCGCAATTTCTTCTTGCTACCCGGGAGCCATCCATATAAGACCCCATGAGCAAAGCCTTCGCTTCCCAGGCCGACCTGGAAGACAAAAAAATCACCTTTGAGCAACTGAGCCCGCACTGCTGGGCCTACACCGCCGAAGGCGACCCGAATTCGGGCGTGATCATCGGCGATGACTTCATCATGGTCAGCGACGCCACCGCCACCCCGGCCATGGCGCGCGACCTGATCAAGCAGATCCGCACCGTCAGCGACAAACCCATCAAGTACGTGCTGCTGACGCACTACCACGCGGTGCGCGTGCTGGGCGCCAGCGCCTACTTCGCCGAAGGGGCGACCGAAATCATCGCCAGCCAGGGCACGCTGGAACTGATCCGCGAGCGTGGCGCGCAGGACATGCAGAGCGAGATGGAGCGCTTCCCGCGCCTGTTCCGTGGTGCCGATTCGGTGCCCGGCCTGACCTGGCCGAGCATGGTGATCGGTGGCGGCGACCCCACCCAGGGCGAGCAGCCGGGCAAGCTCTCCATCAACCTCGGCGGCGTGGTGGTGCAGATCTGGAGCCCGGGCCACGGCCACACGCGCGGCGACACCATCGCCTGGGTGGAAGAAGAAAAGGTGCTGTTCAGCGGCGACCTGGTCGAGTTTGATGCCGGCGTCTACACCGGTGACGCCCAGCTCGAAGAATGGCCCGCCACGCTGGAAGCGCTGCGCGCGCTGAACGCCGAATTCATCGTGCCCGGCCGCGGCGAAGCCATGAAGGGCAACGCCAACGTCAACAAGGCGCTGGACTACACCCAGCGCTGGGTGACCACGCTGTTCCAGGCCGGCAAGGAGGCCGCCGCCGCCGGCATGGACCTGAAAGCCGCCATGGCCCACACCCGCCAGAGCATGGACCCGGTGTTCGGCCACGTGTTCATCTACGAACACTGCCTGCCGTTCGACGTGAGCCGCGCTTACGACGAGGCCAGCGGCATCAAGAACCCGCGCATCTGGACCGCCGAGCGCGACATGGCGATGTGGAAAGCGCTGCAGGACTGATCGGGCCCCCGCACCGCACCGGCATGACCCGCTCTTTCGGGCGGCTTTTTGCTGGGCCGCGCTGGCCGCGCCGCTGATCGTCTGGGCGTGAGCAGCGTGACGGCCAGGGCCAGCCGCAGGGGGCGGATAATCTTTGCATCGATCAACCAAGGGCTCCTCAAGGGCTCAGCAGAGGTGTTCATGTCGTTTCCTGTGGATGTGGTGGTGATGGCGGCTGGCAAAGGGACGCGCATGAAAAGCCAGCGGCCCAAGGTGTTGCACCGTCTGGGCGGGCGCGCACTGGCGCAGCACGTGATCGACACCGCAGGCCGGTTGTCGGCCCGTTCGGTGGTGGTGATCACTGGCCATGGGGCCGAGCAGGTGGAGGCGGGCCTGCACGCGCCGACCGCGACCGCCGGGCATGGCGCGACGCAGCTGAAATACGTGCGCCAGGAGCCGCAGCTGGGCACCGGTCACGCGGTGCAGCAGGCGGTGCCGGTGCTGTCCGACGATGGCGTGACGCTGGTGCTCTCGGGCGATGTGCCGCTGACCCGTGCCGACACCCTGCAGACCCTGCTGGACCGGTGTGCGGGCGAGTGCCTGGCGCTGCTGACACTGGACATGCCAGACCCCACCGGCTACGGTCGCATCGTGCGCGGCCCGGACGGCGCGGTGCAGGCCATCGTCGAGCAGAAAGATGCCAGCGAGGCGCAGCGGTCCATCGGCGAGATCTACAGCGGCATCATGGCCGTGCCCACGCGAGCGCTGCGCGGCTGGCTGGCGCGGCTGGACAACCGGAACGCCCAGGGCGAGTACTACCTGACCGACGTGGTGAAGTTTGCTGTGGCCGATGGCCTGAGCGTGCGGGCGCACCGCATCACCGACGCAGTGCAGGTGGCGGGCGTGAACAGCCCGGTGCAACTGGCCGAGCTGGAGCGTGCTTACCAGCGCCGTCTGGCGCACGCGCTGATGGAACAGGGCGTGCGCCTGGCCGATCCGGCGCGGCTGGATGTGCGCGGCGAACTGGTGTGTGGGCAGGACGTGGAGATTGACGTGAACTGCGTGTTTGAAGGCCGTGTGGTGCTGGGGGACGGTGCGCGCATCGGGCCGAACTGTGTGCTGGCGAACACCGAGATCGGTGCCGGAGCGCTGATCCAGGCCTTCACCCACACGCAGGGTGAAGCAGCGGGTGTGTTGATCGGCCCGCGCGCCGAGATCGGGCCCTTCGCGCGCCTGCGGCCAGGGGCCCGGCTGGGGCCTGAGGTGCACATCGGCAACTTCGTCGAGGTGAAAAACTCGACGCTGGCCGCAGGAGCCAAGGCCAACCACCTGGCCTACCTGGGCGACGCCGATGTGGGAGAGCGGGTGAACTATGGCGCAGGCAGCATCACCGCCAACTACGACGGCGCCTACAAGCACCGCACGGTGATCGAGGCGGATGTGCACGTGGGCAGCAATTGCGTGCTGGTGGCGCCGGTGACCATCGGTGCCGGTGGCACGGTGGGCGGCGGTTCGACCATCACCAGGAGCACCGAGCCGGGCGTTCTGAGCGTGGCGCGCGGCAAGCAGGTGAGCATTGCCGACTGGCAGCGACCGGTGAAGAAAAAGCCCTGATCGATCCGGCAGCGCAGCGTGGGGGCAGCGACCCGCGCAGCGGTGGAGCCCCGGGTTCACCCCGCCGGGGGGAAGACGCTTGGGGGCATCTGTTCTTCAGTGGGCGCGTGCGCGCGACAAAGGCGGGCGCTGGCGGGCCGCGCGCTCGGTCTCGTCACCCTCCAGCTCCATCAGGCCGGTCATGTCCATGACTTCCGAATCGCGGAAACCCGTGGCCGGGTAGAGCTGGTCGAACTCCGAAAACTTGGACTCCAGCTGCTGGCGCACGCTTTCGGGAGCCTTCTCGTCTTTGATCTTGGGTTGCGGCAGAGCGGCCAGGTTGAGTTGCTGGCGAAACTCGGTCGGCGATGGCATGCGGTGGATGCCATTTTTCAGGAACAAGAAGCGCACCCCTGCGGTCTTGAGAATGCGGTTTTTCATCTTGGCCTGGTGCGCCTTGGCCTTGGCGTCGCTCAGGTGGTACTGCTCGACGTCGAAGGCGAACATGGGCCGACCGTCTTCGCCGCAGACCACGAAGTCCACCCGGTGCTGACGCAAACGTTCCTTGGCGCGCTGGTGGTCGGACGAACGACGCACCGAGAGCAGGTCGCGCAGCGGCATGTTGGGCAGCACCACCTGTTGCGGGAAGGTGTCGCGCAGGTAGTCGAGCATGACCACCTGCTCGGGTGTGAGGATGCGTTCGGGCGTGTAGCGGTCTTCCCGGCCCGAATCCGTGCGGAAATACCGCCGGTAGACCCAGACCCCCAGCGCGACCAGGGCCAGGGCCAGCGCCGCTGCAAAAACGATCCACCAAGGAAACATGCAACCTCCTGCTCAAGACGTTTTATCTGAGCCTGTGATTCTATGAAGCTGTTACGCAATTGGCGAGCGTCTAACACTTTGTTGCTACTCTGTTTGTGTGAAAAGTCCTGGCAGCGGCAGGCGCGGGTCGAACTTGGCGCGCTTGATGCTGAAAAACGCCTTGACGTTGCGCACGTTGGCGTTGCTGGTGAACAGGCGCTGCGCCAGCGCCAGGTAGGCGGGCATGTCGGTGGTGTGCACCACCAGCATGAAATCTGGCCCCGGGCTCACGCGGTAACACTGTTGCACGGCGGCGTCGGCCACGGCGCGGGTTTCGAAGGCGTCCAGCTCTTCGGCGCCCTGGCGCTCCAGGGTGATTTCCAGCAGCGCGGTCAGGCCGTGACCGATCAGCGGGGCCAGCCGGTCAGGACTCAGCAGCGCCACTTCGCGCTCGATCAGGCCCAGCGCACGCAGCCGCTTGATGCGGCGCAGGCTGGTGGGCGGCGACACGTGCGCGCGCTCGGCCAGGGTCTGGTTGCTCTGTGAAGCGTCGGTCTGCAGCAGATCGAGCAGGCGCATGTCGGCGTCGTCAATGGTGATTTCATTCATAAATTTTTGATTTTTGAAATAATTTTGTGATTTTTGTCTTCTTCAAAATTATTCATCATTTTTGTCATCAATTAGATTGATAATTTCTTTTTGTCCTGCTTAGCATCCACAGCTTCTCAATCGGCGTGGAGTTCGGTATGTGCGGCATCGTGGCGGGGGTTTCGGGGCGCGACATCGTGCCGGTACTGGTTCAGGGGCTGCAGCGGCTGGAATACCGCGGCTACGACTCCTGCGGCGTGGCGGTGCACAGCGGGGGGCTGCAGCGCGCGCGCAGCACAGCGCGGGTGGCCGAGCTGGCCGAGCAGGTGAAGGCCGAGTCCATCGGCAGCGGCACCGGCATCGCCCACACCCGCTGGGCCACGCACGGCGCGCCGGCGGTGCACAACGCGCACCCGCACTTCAGCCACGGCCCGGCCAACAGCTCCACCAACGGTTCGGTGGGCCGGGTGGCGCTGGTGCACAACGGCATCATTGAAAACCACGACGAACTGCGCGCCGCGCTGCAGGCCAAAGGCTACGTGTTCGAGAGCCAGACCGACACCGAGGTCATCGCCCACCTGGTCGATTCGCTGTACGAGGGCGACGTGTTCGCCGCGCTGCAGGCGGCGGTGGCGCGGCTGCACGGCGCCTACGCGCTGGCCGTGTTCCACCGGGACGAGCCGCACCGCGTGGTGGGCGCCCGTGCCGGCTCACCGCTGGTGCTGGGTGTGGGCGATGGCGGGCAGGAGCACTTCCTGGCCAGCGACGCCATGGCCCTGGCCGGTGTGACCGACCAGATCGTCTACCTGGAAGAGGGCGACCTGGTGGACCTGCAGCTGGGGCGCTACTGGGTCGCCGATGCGCGGGGTCGCGCCTTTGATGCCGCGCAGCGCCCGGTGAAAACCGTGCACGCCCACAGCGGCGCGGCCGAACTCGGTCCTTACCGCCACTACATGCAGAAAGAAATCTTCGAGCAGCCACGCGCCATCGGCGACACGCTCGAAGGCGTCGAAGGCATCACGCCCGAATTGTTCGGCGACGGCGCCTACGGCATCTTCAAGCAGATCGACCGCGTGCTCATCCTGGCCTGCGGCACCAGCTACTACAGCGGCTGCGTCGCCAAATACTGGCTCGAAGAGCTTGCGCAGATCCCGACCCAGGTGGAAGTGGCGAGCGAATACCGCTACCGCACCAGCGTGCCCGATCCGCGCACCCTGGTGGTCACCATCACGCAAAGCGGCGAAACCGCCGACACCCTGGCCGCGCTGCGGCACGCCCAGGGTCTGGGCATGCCGCACACGCTGACCATCTGCAACGTGGCCACCTCGGCCATGGTGCGGGAATGCCAGCTGGCCTACATCACCCGCGCCGGGGTCGAAATCGGTGTCGCGTCCACCAAGGCCTTCACCACCCAGCTCGCCGGGCTGTTCCTGCTCACGCTGGCGCTGGCGCAGGTGCGCGGCCGCCTGAGCGAAGAACAGGAAGCCGAGCACCTGAAAGCCATGCGCCACCTGCCCGTGGCGCTGCAGGCGGTGCTGGCGCTGGAGCCGCAGGTCATCAGCTGGTCGGAAGACTTCGCGCGCATGGACAACGCCTTGTTCCTCGGTCGTGGTCTGCACTACCCGATTGCGCTGGAAGGCGCCTTGAAGCTGAAGGAAATCAGCTACATCCACGCCGAGGCCTACCCGGCCGGCGAACTCAAGCACGGCCCGCTGGCGCTCGTGACCAGCGCCATGCCGGTGGTGACCGTGGCGCCCAACGACGCGCTGCTGGAAAAGCTCAAGAGCAACATGCAGGAGGTGCGCGCCCGCGGCGGTGTGCTCTACGTGCTGGCCGACGCCGACACCCGCATCCAGAGTGCCGAAGGCATCCACGTCATCCGCATGCCCGAGCACTACGGCGCCTTGAGCCCGCTGCTGCACGTGGTGCCGCTGCAACTGCTGGCATACCACACGGCCCTGGCAAAAGGCACCGATGTGGACAAACCCCGCAACCTGGCGAAGTCGGTGACCGTCGAATGACGGGCACCGACTTGGCGTCGCGCAGCGACCGCGCCGCAGGCGCGCCAGGTGGCGGGGTTTGGTGGACGCTCACTTTGCGCAGCAAAGTTATGCGGCCACACAAACCGGCTTGGCGCGGTGACCGTCGAATGACGGGCGCCGACTTCGGGCGCGCAGCGCCAGCGCCGCAGGCGCGCCAGGTGGCGGGGTTGGGTGGACGCTCACTTTGCGCAGCAAAGACGTCAGAATTGGTCGCTCGCTACACTCCGACGCGATGAACACCACCGGCAGCGTCCAGTTCTTCGATCAGCAGTTTCAGCGGCAGGTTGCAGCTGATGACTACGCACTCAACCCATTCGAAGCCGCAGCGCTGCCGTACCTTGCCGGTGAAGTGCTGGACTTTGGCTGTGGCCTGGGAAACCTCGCCATAGAGGCGGCCCGACGTGGCTGTCACGTCACCGCGCTGGACGCCAGTCATGCTGCCGTAGAGCACATCAGAGTTGTGGCGCTGAGGGACTCGCTGGCCATCCATGCTGACGAAGCAGATCTGCGCGACTTCTCGATTGCCAACGACTACGACACAGTCGTGTGCATCGGCCTGCTGATGTTCTTCGATTGCCCAGCCGCGCTGCGTCAGTTGCACGCGCTGCAGACGCATCTGCGTCCAGGTGGAGTGGTCGCTGTCAATGTCCTTGTCGAGGGGACAACGTTCATGGATATGTTCTCCCCGGAAGGCCACTGCCTGCTCCGTCCTGACGAACTGCGCGAGCACTTCAATGACTGGCAGGTCCTGAGCTACGAAGTTCAAGAGTTTGGCGCACCTCGCGGCACGAAGAAGGTCTTCGCCACGATCGTTGCCCGCAAGCCCAGTGAGGCCAGCGCTGAGGCCTATAGATCAGGCCCGCAAATAGGTTGAACTCGCGCCTTCTTTCAAGATCCGTTTGTCAAATACGCCGCATGAAACTGTTTGAGTGGCCCTTCAGGAGTTCATCGCGCGGCGGCAGCAGAAGCGAGTACTCGACCTGATGGGGAAACTTGAATGGGACCAGTCGTATGACTACAAGGCGGAGCGTTCGCGCAAGTGACACTGCTTGTTGATACGAGCGTTTGGTCGCTCGCGCTACGACGCGATGTTCCTCGTCCTCTCCATGGCCGCACTGGCCCCAGCCATCGCGACGGACGCCGCCAGGTCCGCGGCCGAGCAGGTCATTGCACTGCAAAACGGTGAGGCGCTCTACGTCTTCAAGGACGGTCTGATGGCAAAGGAAAGCAAGTTCGGAGGCGTGATCCACCTCAGCAAGGGTGAAGTCGTCCAGACCGCCGACGGCAAAAGCATCACGACGGCGGGCAACGAAGTCGCCCGTCTTTACGTCTTGCTGAACGAGGGCCACGAGAACTGATCCTCGGCGATTTCTCCAGGCGACGACCAAACGGACCCTGACCGGACAGACCCTCCCGCCGCTATCGGCAAGAGGGCTGTTTTTTTAGGGCAGCATGCTGGTCACAAGCTGCACAGCAACACCTTTGCCAAAACGAAGCGCCGCGCAGTTGCTGTGGCCTGTGATCGCCAATCAACCGGGTCGAGCGGAGTTAGCCGAGACTCGCAGAACCGACGCTTCATATCTTGCCGCGCCGCAAGCGCGGCGCATTGCCAATCACCGAGACCGAGCTCAAGCTCATGGCCAGCGCGGCAATCAACGGCGAAAGCAGCCAGCCCGTGAAGGGATACAGCACGCCGCGTCTCAATCTGCAAGAGTGCTGCGAAACATGAGGCAGAAGGTGGTCTTCCCCTGGGCTGAGATGACCGAAACAGAACCACCGTGGGCAGCCATGATGGCTTGGGTGATCGACAGGCCAAGGCCTGTGCCGTCGGAATCCGGATGGCTGCGCGATTTGTCCACGCGGAAGAAGCGGTCGAACAACCGTGGCAAGACTTCGGGTGCGATGGTTGTACCGCTGTTGGTGAGACACAGCGTGGCTTCGCTGGTTTTCCTCTCAATGGCCACCACGACTTCGGCATTTGCAGACGAGTGTCTGAGTGCATTCGACAGCAGGTTGCCAATCGCACGCCGGACCATCAATCGATCGCCCATGACCTGGGCTTCTCCAGTGATCTTCAAACGGATGTGTTTGTCATCAGCCACCGCATCGTAGAAATCAAACAGCGCTCGCGTTTCCTGATCCAGCGAAATCGCCTCCGGGTTGGGAAGTTCGATTCCGTGTTCCGTCTTGGCCAGGAACAGCATGTCGGACACCATGCGGGCCAGGCGCTGGAACTCTTCGGCGTTGGAAGCGAGGATGTCCTGGTAGGCGCTCGCCTCTCTTTTTTGGGCCAGCGACACCTGGGTCTGGGTGAGCAGGTTGCTGATGGGTGTTCGCAGTTCGTGCGCGAGATCGCTGGAAAATTCCTGCAACCGTGCAAAGTCGGATTGCAGGCGCGCCAGCATCGTGTTCAGGCTCTGGGCCAGGTCGGCGAATTCCGCCGGCACCGCATCGACGGGCATGCGCTGGTCCAGCTTCTGGGCCGTGACCGTCATGGCCCGTTCTTTCAGGGTGCGCAGCGGGGCAAGGCCGCGGCGTGCTGCCCACCAGCCCAGCAAGCCGCTGACCAGAACGGCGCCCAGCAAGTACAGCGCCAGTGTCTGGTGCAAAGCCTGCATGAAGTGCGCATGGTGCCTGGTGTCCAGGGCGATCCTGAGTTGCAGCGGCATGTCCGTGGCGGTGACGTGGGCCGTCGACCTGACTTCAATGCGCGCAGACAATCCCCGCAGTGTTTGATCATCCACTGTCCAGTCGACAGGGTCTGCGACGGAGTTTTCTGGTGGCAGGTTGGATGGAAACAGTCGCTCGTTTTTCCCGTAGACCGGGTGATCGCCTTGCCGAAGATCGATGAAGAGGCCGTGGTGACTGCCCAGCAGTTCATCCAATCGGTTGGTCAATACGGCCTGCGAAGGAGACTCCCGCACGATCTTCTGAATCAGTCCAATCTTGTCCTGCAGGTAGTCCCGGTCCAGTTCGACGAAGTGCCGACCGGTCGCGAGCGACATCAAGACACCCATCCCGACCAGAACCGTGGCCGACGCCAGGGTGTAGAAAACAGTCAGGCGCGCGGTGAGGGAGAAGCGTCCCGGCATCAGCGTGAAACCTCTGGAACTTCCAGTACGTAACCCATGCCTCGGACGGTCTGAATCAGCCGGGGTTCAAAGGGGTCGTCCACCTTGGCTCTCAAGCGGCGCATGGCGACCTCGATCACATTGGTGTCACTGTCGAAATTCACGTCCCACACCTGTGAAGCGATCAAGGAGCGCGGCAAGACTTCGCCATGGCGGCGCATCAGCAGCTCCAACAGACCGAATTCCTTGGCCGTCAGGTCGATGCGTTTTCCGGACCGGCTCACACGCCGACGCAGCAGGTCCAGTTCCAGGTCTGCAACCTGCAGCGTGGTGGCTTCCATGCCGGAGCGACCTCGCCGCAGGATGGTGCGTACACGCGCCAGCAGTTCGGCAAACGAAAACGGCTTGACCAAGTAGTCATCGGCCCCCAGTTCCAGGCCCTTGACTCGATCCTCGACCTGGTCCCTTGCCGTGAGGAACAGCACGGGCATCTGTCGCCCTTGGCTGCGCAGGTTTCTCAGCAACTGCCACCCATCCATGCCCGGCAACATGACGTCCAGGATCACCAGGTCGTGGCCACCTTCCAGCCCATGGTGCAGGCCATCCACGCCGTTGGTCACGAGGTCCACGGCATAGCCCGCCTCACGCAGGCCTTGCCTCAGGTAGTCACCGGCTTTGGGTTCGTCTTCAACGATCAGAATTTTCACGCTCTTTCTCCTGGTCGCCAGTTTGCCTGCAAGAGCGGCGTATGGAATGAAGATGACGTATTTGTAATTTTCCGGACAGCCTCTTGTCGGCACCCATCAAACAGAATTTGCCCGGTTGATCCACATCAAAAGGAGCGATTTCAATGAAGCATCGATGGGCAATTTCGACCCTGAGACCGGTACTGGCGCTGGGGTTGGCTGTGGCGCCCTGGGTCGTGCAGGCGCAGGGGCAAGAAGGCGTATGGAAGGATTGGCGTCAAGCCAATGAGGCTGTGGGACAGTTTCCCCGGGGGCACGCCGATGTGCTCCGTTGGGAACAATCCCAGGCTTCCAAGGCCACCACCGCGCAGAGTCCGGTCCCCGGTTTCGAACTGCCGTCGGCAGCCGATGCCGTTCGTGCCGCATGGGCGGTGCAACGGGAACTGGCGACCCCTCTGGCTCAACTGGGTCAACCGGCCGTCGAACACATCGCCGCTGGGCATTGGGCCAGGGTAGACCCCAGCCTGCAGCGCCAGATTCACGGTGTGGACAAGTTGCTGGACATCGCCGCGACAACCCGCAAGGCCTGGATCATGGCCGTGGCCGCCCGACAGACTGTGCAGCACCTGCAAGCCGCCCTGACGGCGGCCGAAGCTGGCGCCGAGCTGGGGCGCCGCATGGTCAGCGTGGGCAACTGGAGCCGCTACCAGCAGGCCCAGGTCGCGCTGGGCGAATCCACCGCGCGGCTTGATCTCAGGCGCGCGCGACTGGCCACCCAACAGGCCGAATGGGCGCTGCTCAAGTCCATGGGGCTGGACATGGTCCATGAGCGCGTGGCGCTGCCCGACCGCCTGCCCAATGTGCCGACCACCACGATCAGCGAATCCGATCTGCAGCAACGCCTGGGCGCCATTCAAAGCCATCTGCCGGTCGCGCAAAGTCGCAAGGCAAGCGGCAACGCCCAGCAGGCCTATGCCGCCTACACCGCCAGCCTGGAAGTCCACCACAGCTACCGCGAGGACGTACTCAAGCAGCGCGAACTCATCGGTGAAGAAACGCTGCTGCGCTACAACGGCATGCTCGAAAGTGTCTGGGGCCTTCTGGCCGACGTGGGGGCACGTTCGCAGGCCGTGGTGGCCGCCATCGGCGCCCAGCGCGACGCCCTGATCGCCGAGACCGATCTTCAGTGGGTACTGCATGGTGGCCGACCCGATACCTTCGTTTCCCTGGGCGCTGGTGCAGCAACGGCTGCTGCCGCGCCTGGTCACTGATATGACGTCCATACAAGGAACCCTTTCCATGACACAGAACATGTCCTCACGCCGCCACTTTTTCGCGGGGGCGGCTGCGTCGGTCGCCGGTCTGGTGGTTGCCCGCTCCGCCTTGGCTGCCTTGCCTGAACCCGTCACCCAGACCTCCGCCGCCACGGCCGCCCCCCGCATGCCCAACACCGGGCGCCCCTACAACCCGGTGGTCACCCTCAACGGCTGGACGCTGCCCTGGCGCATGAACAACGGGGTCAAGGAGTTCCACCTGGTGGCCGAGCCGGTGGTGCGCGAAGTCGCCCCCGGCTTCGTGGTGAACATGTGGGGCTACAACGGGCAGAGCCCGGGCCCGACCATCGAGGTGGTGGAAGGCGACCGCGTGCGCCTGTTCGTGACCAACAAGCTGCCCGAACCCACCACCGTGCACTGGCACGGGCAGCGCCTGCCAGCCGGCATGGACGGTGTGGCGGGTCTGAACCAACCTTCCATTCCCGCTGGCAAGACCTTCGTCTACGAGTTCGACGCGCGCCGCCCCGGCACCTTCATGTACCACCCCCATGCCGACGAGATGACGCAGATGGCCATGGGCATGCACGGTTTCTGGGTCACCCACCCGAAGGCAAAGCACCCGCTGATCAGCGAGGTGGACCGTGATTTCTGCTTCCTGCTCAACGCTTTCGACGTGGAGCCCGGCAGCCGCACGCCCAAGATCAACACCATGACGGACTTCAACATCTGGTGCTGGAACAGCCGTATCTTCCCGGGCATTGACACGCTCAACGTCCGCCATGGCGACCGGGTGCGCATCCGCATCGGCAACCTGACCATGACCAACCATCCGATCCATCTGCATGGTCACGAGTTCGAGGTGACCGGCACCGATGGCGGACCGACGCCGGTGGTCAGCCGCTGGCCGGAGGTCACGGCCGACATCGCCGTCGGGCAGATGCGTCAGCTTGAATTCATTGCCGACGAAGAGGGCGACTGGGCCATCCACTGCCACAAGAGCCACCACACCATGAACGCCATGGGGCACGACGTTCCCACCATGATTGGCGTGGATCACCGGGGTTTGGTGGGCAAGATCCAGAAGGTGGTGCCCGACTACATGCTGATGGGCGAACGTGGCATGTACGACATGAAGGAAATGGAAATGCCCATTCCCGAGAACACCGCACCCATGATGACTGGGCACGGCCAGTTCGGCCCCATCGGCATGGGCGGCATGCTCAGCGTGCTCAAGGTCCGAAAGGACCAGAAGCCCGGCGACTACAGCGACCCTGGCAACTACACGTTCCCGCCCGGCACCGTGGCCCGTGAATGGACCGGCGCAGCGCCTTCAGCGACCCGTCAGGCTGGCGCGATGCCAGCGCCAGCCAACGCATCGACTGTCAAACGCCACGGCCCTGGCATGACGCATTGATTCAGCACCCCAACCCATTGAACCACCCCGCATTCCCTTCACCCTGTCAAGGAACACACGCATGAATCTCCTGAAATCTCTGGCCGTCAGCGGCCTGGTCGCTGCTTCGGCCTTCGCAATGGCCCACGTCGAGCAAGTGCATGCCAAAAAAGCCGGTCCCATCAAGATGGAGCAGAAACCCTGGGGCATTGCCGGGGAAACCCGCAAGGCGGTGCGTACCATCGAAGTCAAGATGACTGATGACATGCGTTTCACCCCCGATCTCATTCAGGTCAGGCAGGGCGAGACCATTCGCCTGGTTCACCTCAACAACGGCCAGGTGATGCACGAGTTCGTGTTGGGCACCAAGAAGGAATTGGACGAGCATGCGGCGCTGATGAAGAAATTCCCCAACATGGAACACGACGAACCGTATATGGCCCATGTGGCCCCGGGCAAGACCGGCGAGATCGTCTGGACCTTCAACCGTGTCGGCGAGTTCGACTTTGCCTGTCTGCTGCCTGGGCACTACGAAGCCGGCATGGTCGGAAAAATCGAGGTGATCGCCAAGTGATACCTGAACATCAACCCGGAGCGGAGCTGCCCATGAAAAGTCACATCCACGTCTTGACGACCACCCTGTCACTCGCTGCGCTGATGGCGCTGGGGTCGGCCTTCGCCCAACCCCACAGTGACCATGGCCATGCCCAAGCGCAAGCCACCTCGGCGGCTGCGAATGACCTGACGGACGGCGAGGTACGGCGCATCGATGCTGCGGCCGGCAAGGTCACCATCAAGCACGGCGAGATCAAAAGCCTGGACATGCCCCCCATGACCATGGTCTTTACCGCAGCCGAGCCAGGCCTGCTCAACAACCTCAAAGTGGGCGACAAGATCCGTTTTGTGGTCGAACAGCAGCAGGGCAAGATGGTGGTCACCCGCATCGTTCCGGCTTCCTGATCAAGCCTTGGCCGGATCTGCATCATGAACACCCGGCGAAGGAAGTCTTCACCGATGACCATGCTTGCAGCCTGGCGCCCGTACCGCAGTTCGTTCGGCAGTGCGATGCTGGTGGGCCCGCTGTGGCTCGCGCTGCATGCTGCGGTGGTTCATGCGGAACCCGCTGTTTCGGTGACCCGGAACGGCGCGAGCTACCTGGTCGATGTGCGCATGGAGGTCAGGGGTGACCCGTCCCTCTCGTGGAGCGTCCTGACAGACTATGAAAACCTGCAGTGCTTCGTCCCGGGCATGCGGTCGAGTCGTGTCGTCAGTGGGCGTGACGAGCCCCTGCTGCTGGAGCAACGCGGCGAAGCGGGATTGCTGTTCTTCAAGATCAGCACAACGACCGTGTCGCGCATCGTCGAGACCCCGGAGAGGGAGATCCGCTTCGATCTGGTTCGCGGCAGTCTCAGGCGCATGCAGGGTGCCTGGACACTGGCCCCCCATGATCATGCGACCACTGTCGGATACCGCGCGGAACTGGTGCCCGAGTTCGCTTTGCCCCCTTTGATCGGACCTGCGGCGATAGCGCAGAACGTCCGGGCGATGGTCGAGGGCGTGGCACGGGAAATCGAGCGTCGCGGCCTGTCCAGCGGCAGGGAGTAGCCCATGTACGGCGCAGAGCATGGCTTCCTGCTGCACACCGCCTTGATGATCGGTAGCTGGTTGGCCTTTCTGGCGATCTGCTTGGCGCCTTTTGCCCTGATCTTCCTGGCTTACCGGATCGGCGTGCGGCGTGGCAGGCACCTTGAGCGCCGTGGCTTCGGGAAGCGCGATGCCTGATTGCCGCACCGGGCGAATTGCGGTCCCTGACATTTTTGTAATCTTTCGGTCATCTTGAGGTCGCTCAACGCGGCCTAGAGTGCAGTTGTGGGGGCCTGTCCCGTGCCGCAGTGGCGTGGCGATGGCGCCGCACCCGGACCGGAAGACCGGAATCAACCAGAAAAGGACTGCACCATGATTTCCTCGAAACCCATGATCAGCGCGCTGCTCATCGGATTGGCCAGCTTTGCTGCGACGGCACAGACGGCTGCTGAACACACGCAGCACCATCCGGACGGGGCTGCTCCTGCCGCCTCCGCCACACCCGAGCAGCAGATGTCCGCCATGGACAAGCAGTTGCAACTCATGCGCGACATGAGCAGCAAGATGGCCGAGGCCAAGACCCCGCAGGAGCGGCAGGCCCTGATGGCCGAACATCAGAAAACCATGCAGGGCAGCATGAAGATGATGAGCCAGATGCGAGGGATGCCCATGGCAGGCATGGGCGTGATGGGCGGGGGAATGATGATGGGCGGAGGCACTGGCATGTCAGGCGGTACCTCTGCGACACCGCCACCATCCGCACCCACGAGCGGTGCAGCGGCACCCGCTTCGGGCATGGGGCCGCAGATGATGGGCAACATGATGCAGCGCCACGCCATGATGGAAAAACGCATGGAAATGATGCAGGCCATGATGCAGATGATGATGGACCGCATGCCGACCCCGGCATCGAAGTGATCGAGGAGGTGGCGTCATGTTTTTCGATCATGGGTACTTCATGGGGGGCATGCATGCCTTCTGGTGGGTGTTCTGGCTGATCCTGGTGCTGGTCGTCGCCTACACCGTCTGGTCGCCACGGCAACGCTCGCAGCGGCCAGACAGTGAATCACCGCACGAGCTGCTGCAGCGGCGGCTGGCCAAGGGCGAAATCACCCCCGAGGCCTACGAGCAAGCGAAGGCGCTGCTGGACCGGGACAGTGGCAAGCATTGAGCGCAACCGACGGAGAAGGGCACCATGACTCACCGCTGCAAACCAACGAGCGGTCCACGCCGCTGTGGCGGCGACCCTTGACCCTGGCGTGGGCAGCGGTGGTCGTGATGGCGGTGTTTTACCTGCTGCGGGAACACTGGGGGCATGTGCTGGGCTGGTGTATTTTGAAGCGGCGGCGGTGATCCGGTATCGCCATGGGGACGGGCACCGATGTGACCATGAACAGCGCCCAGATCACCCTGGTGAAAGTAGTTGCTGCGGGCCGCCGACTTGATGACAGAATCAGGCAAACACCGGATTCAGGCATGGCAACACCTCCCGGGCGCGGCACACAAGCGTCAGATCAACCCCATTCAGCGGCGCCGGGCGGGTGCGTCGGGCATGGGCCGCGTTCGTCGGTCCGGCGGCGCTCACTGGGTGCCCTGGGCCTGGTGGCTGCCGCCTGGCTGGGGGGCTGCAGGCCTGCGCCCGTGCGCCCTTTGATGGTCGGCCTGAACGCCTGGGTCGGCTACGACCCGCTGGTTCTCGCGCGCGATCTGCACCTGCTGGATGTGCAGCAGGTCAAGCTGGTGGAGCTCGCTTCCAGTTCCGAAACCTTGCGCCATTTTCGCAATGGTCTGATCGACGCCGCCGCCCTCACCCTGGACGAAACCTTGCGCCTGGCCGATGCAGCGCAGGACGTGCGGCTGGTGGCGGTGCTGAGCGTTTCGGCCGGGGCCGATGTGGTGATGACGGCCCCTGAAATCCGCACACCCGCGCAGCTT
>PNMN01000010.1 GCA_013823655.1 Comamonadaceae bacterium
TCAAAGCGCTCCAGCGCCACCCGGGCGCGGGCATCGCGCAGGGTGGTGGCAAGCTCAAAGTCGAACCGGTCACCGGCCATGGAACGCACCACGGCGTGCAGCTGCGGATCGTCTTCCAGGTGCAGCACCCGCGTGTGCGGTGCCCGGTGGTTCGCTGCCACGCGCTCGAGCACGCCGAGCAGCCGGGTCTGGTCCAGCGGCTTGGCCAGCCATTCGACGCCGGGCACGCCATTGCCCAGCTCCTGGCGGCCCTCTTCCATGCGCGCCGAGATCACGATGATCGGCACCGCTGCGGTCGCCGCTTCGCCACGCAACTGGCCGATCAGCTCCGGTGCGCCGATGTCGGGCAGCAGCCAGTCCAGCGTGATGGCGGCATAGCGCGTCTGGCGTGCCCGCTCCAGCGCCTGCGCGCCGCTGGCCGCAGCGTCCACCGCGTAACCGGCACGCGCCAGCATCTGGCCCAGCACGCGCGCCACATCGGGATCGTCTTCCACCATCAGGATGCGCGCGCCCTGCACCGGCAGAGCCGGGGTCGATGGCGCCAGCAGCGCGGCCTGGCTGGTGGGCGCGGTCCACAGCGGCAGTTCAAAGAAAAAACGCGCGCCCTGACCCGGCCAGGATTCAAAACCCATGCGCCCGCCCATGCGTTCCGTCAACTCGCGCGAGATCGCCAGGCCCAGGCCGGTGCCGCCCTTCTTGCGCGTGTCCGAGGCGTCGGCCTGCGAGAACTTCTGGAAGATGCGGGACTGGAATTCCAGCGCAATGCCGGGCCCGTGGTCGCTCACTTCGACACGCACCAGATCGCCCTGCACCCGCACATCGACCTCCACCGTGGCGCCCGGCGGCGAGAACTTGGCCGCGTTGGACAGCAGATTGGCCATCACCTGCTGCAGGCGCTGCGCGTCCACGTTCACCTGCACGCCGTCGGCGCGCTGGCGCATGAGGTAGTGCACCTGGAACTGTGCCGCGTAGGACTGGTTGTCCGCCAGGGTTTGCTCCAGCAGCGGCATCAGGGCCTGGCCGTGCAGATCGAAATGCAGCTTGCCCGCGAGCAGCTTTTCCATGTCCAGCAGGTCGTTGATCAGGAACGACAGGCGGCGGCTGTTCTTGTGCGCGATGTTCACCATCTCCCGCGCCTGCGCCGACAACTCGCCCGCCGCGCCACCCGCGATCAGGCCCAGCGCGCCGCTGATGGCGGTGAGCGGCGTGCGCAGCTCGTGGCTCACGGTGGAGATGAATTCGGACTTGACGCGGCTGGCGCGCTCGGCTTCGTCGCGCGCCAGCCGCATGTCCACGGTGCGCTGGTGCAGCGACACGCGCTCGATCTGCAGCGCATCGTCGCGCGCCTGGATTTCCGACAGCATGTGGTTGAAGTCGTCCACCAGCAGGCCGACCTCGTCGTTGTGGGCCTTGACCGCGCGCAGCGCATAGTCCTGCTCGCGCGAAACGCGCGCGCTCACCTGCGCCAGGCCGAGGATGGGGTCGGTCACGATGTGGCTCAGCCGCATGCCGAAAAACACCGCCAGCGCCGCCAGCAGCAGGGCCACCAGCGCCATCAAGGCCTGGCTCTGGAGCAGGTCGAGCCAGATGTGCAGCAGGTGTGCCGTGAGTTGACACGCCCCACCTCCTTGCCCTCATCGGTGATGCTGTAGGACACGCTCAGGTGGGTTGGAAAGACGCTGGAGACCAACCGCTCCTGGAACGTTCCCTGGTGGGGGCGGTGGCCAGAGAAGTCGGCGCGGGCAAACAGCACGCCGCGCTCGTCGAGCAGGCGCACGAGCTCGATTTCGTTGGTGGCGCGCAGCGCGGCCAGGATGGTCTGGGCGCTCTGCCGGTCGCCAAAGGCCAGCGCGGCGCGGCTGTGTTCACCGATCACCTGGGCCAGCGCCTGCAGCTGCTTCTGGTTGTGGTGGTAGCGGGTGATCGCATTGCCCACACTGAACACGAGCGCGATCAACACCACCGCCACCAGCGTGTTCAGCGCCTGCAGCAGACCCAGCTTGTGCACGATGGAGAAGTCGCGCCAGTGCAGCGCGCGCCTGCCGCGCGCCACCGACCGCCGGGTCACGTCAACCATGCTCAGAACCTCCAGTGCGCCTGGACCTGCCAGCTGCGCGGAATTTCGCTGGTCTGCACATCTTCCGCCTCGAACTCGCGGTGGCAGCGCTGCAGCAGGTTGTGCCCGCTGAGAGACAGCGTCACGCCCGGTCGCACGCGCCAGCCCAGGCGCAGGTCGAGCCGGGTGTGGGCGGGAATCTCCAGGTCCGGCAGTTTGCCGTTGCGGTAGAGGTGGGCGTCGAGTTCGAGGTTGTGGCCCAGCTCGTGCCGGGAGTGCAGTTGCACCATGTAGGCGGGTGAGGCACCGGACGTGCCAAAGGCACTGTCGCCAGCGCCACCGGGGTAGGGCACGAGCTTCATGCGCAGCGTGCTGAGGCTGCCGCTCAGGCGCCAGGCCGGGTTGACCTGCCAGGCACTGGACAGCTCGACCCCGTAAGCGTGCCCCCGCAACTGGTTGGCAAAACCGTAGGTCAGCAAGCCATGGGAAGGCCCCACCACCAAGGGCCTCGGTTCCAGCGAGACCAGGTGCTCGTAGCGGTGGTGGAACACGCTCAGGTCGACGCTCAGGCGGTGCCCGAACAGGCCGCGGTAGCCGAGCTCGCGCGAGACCAGTTCCTGCGCCACGACACCGTTGCCGCCGCGCAGGCCCACCACCAGCGGCAAGGGCAGCGGATTGCTGGCGGTCAACGGGGCCTGGACGCGGTAGTTGATCTGGCTGTGCAGGGTGGCGCGTGAAGGGGTTTCCACCGCACGCGAGAGCGACGCCCAGAACGAGTCGCTGGGCGAGGCGCGCCAGTGCAGGCGGGCGCTGGGCTGGGTTTCCAGGCCGGTGGTCGGGTTGTGCTCGAACTTGCTGCCCAGCGTCAGGTGCAGCCCGTCGCTCAGGGTGATTTCGTCCTGCACGAAGGCGTGGTAAATCTGGGTGCGGGCAGCCGCAGGGTCCATGGTCAGGGTGAAACTGCCGCGCGTGCGGTCGCTGATGTGGCGCAGGCCCGCGCCCCAGGTCAGTTCGTTCGCAGCGTTCAGACGCAGGCGCTGCTGGAACTCCAGGTCCACCGTGTGCACGCTCAGATCGAACGCCTCGGAGCGGGCTTCTGTCCGGTCCACATAGGCCTGCAGGTGCAGGTGGTGGTCGGCATGGACCGCGCGCTCCCAGCGCAGCAGCAGGTGGGCGCCGGATTGGGTCTGGGTGTCGGGGGCGAAATGAACACCTGACGGCCAGGGCGGATCGAGCCGGGTGTCCAGCCCCTTGACGTCGGCCCGGACCTCGTGCACGCCGCCCTGCACGCTCAAGCGCTCGCCGGTGCGCGGCTGCCGATCGATGCGAAAACCGGCCCGCTTCTGGCCCCTGGCGTCGTGCCCGGGCAAGCCGTTGGTGCCCTGCAGCGCATCGTGCTGATTCACCTTGGCGTGGACGCGGAAATACCCGTCGTCGCCCAGCGTGCCACCGTGGCGCAGCGCCAGGCCCGACGCTTCGCTGCCCGCCTGCGCCTGCACCAGCGTGCCCTGCGTGTCCTGCGCGGCGCGGGTGATGATGTTGATCACGCCATTGACCGCGTTGGCGCCCCACATGGTGCCGCCGGGTCCGCGAATCACCTCGATGCGCTCGACGTCACTGAGCACCACGTCCTGCACTTCCCAGAAGGTGCCGTTGAACAGGGACGAAAACAGGGTCCGCCCGTCCTGCAGCACCAGCAGCTTGCCGGCGTAGCGGTTGGCAAAGCCGCGGATGGTGATGGCGTAGCGGCTGGCGTCGATGCGCGAGACCTGCACGCCGGGCACCAGGCGCAGCAGCTCGGGCAGGCTGCTGGCGCCCGAGCGGCGGATGTCGTCGCGGTTGAGCACGTGCAGGGCGGTGGCCGCGTCCGACAGCGGCTGGGGCTTGCGGGCCGCGGAGCTGACCTCGATCGACATGAGTTCTTCCAGCGAGAGCCGGGTCGGGTCCGTGGCACTGTCGGCCCAGGCGGGGCCGGAGAGCGCCACGACCAGGGTCAGCACCGGCAGAGGGCGGGCTCTGAGGAAAGGACGGTGGTTCATTGCAGGACCTTTCCCGCCAGCTTGAGCATTTGGCTGCTGAGCACCAGCCCGGAGAGCTGGGCGCTGTTCAGGTTGACATCGAACCGGACCCGGCTGGCCTCCACGCGCAGCCCGATCATGCCGCCGGCCTCCACGAAGCCCGGCAAGTCGCCCAGGGTGAGCACCGGCGCGTTGGCCAGGCGCAGCTGCAGCGTGGGCAGCCGATCGGCATCGTTTTCGCCGAGGAACAGCACATCGCACTGGCGCCATTCGCCCGGCGCCACGCTGGTGCGCACGTCGATCACCCGGCTGCCCACGCTGCGCCCGCTCAGCAGCGAGAGCTGGCCCTCCAGCGGCTGGGGCGAGGGCACGCACAGGCGCAGCGGCGCGTTTGCGCCCTCGCGGCCCACCGGCCACTGGGTGAACTTGATGAAGTTGAAAACGAAACCGGCTTTCACCGCCGCTTCGCTGGCCTGCTGCGCCCAGGCGCCCTGGCCAGACAGCAAGAGCAGCAGCGCCAGACCCGCAGCGCGCCAGCACCGCAGCGGCATGGAGAGGGTCAGAGGCATCAGAAACGCGCCTCCATCTTCAGGCGCACGCTGCGACCGTCCTGCTCCAGCGCGGTGCTCCAGTTGTCGGGGCCCACGGGCTGCCGGTAGCGCTTGCCCAGCAGGTTGTAGACGCCGAGCGACCATTCCACGCCGGGCAGCAGCTGGCCCGAACTCAGGTGCAGGTGGGTGACGGCATGACCGGCGACATGACCGCCGTCCACGGTGCGGCGGCGGCTTTCGGCCAGCCATTCCAGCCCGATGCGCCCGCCCATCGGCAGCGGCGCAGAGAAGTGGAGCTTGCCCAGCCTCTTCGGTGAATTGACCAGGCGGGTGCCTCCCCGCACCTGCGCGTCCTGCAGCGACACGCTGCCGCGCAGGCGCGCGCCAGACGCCCAGTGCTTGTCGGCCGAGAGCTCGGCCCCGCGGGCCTGGGTCGGCGCTGCGGAGACAAACCGCCAGTCGCTGCTGCTCCACTCCACCATGTCGCGCAGCGACCACTGGTACAGCGCAGCGCGCAGCGCCAGATCGGGTGCCAGGCGCTGGTCCAGCACCAGCTCGGCGGTCTCGATGCGCTCGTCGGCGATGGCCGGCAGCGGCGCCGGATACGCACCGGCGCTCCAGTCCCAGTCCTGCTCGTAGACATTGGGCGAACGGTGGGCCCGGCCGTACAGCAGCTTCACGTTGGACGATGGCGCGGCCTGCCAGATCAGCGCGGCGCGCGGACTCAGCCGGGTGCGGTTGACGCTGTTGCGGTCGGCGCGCAGGCCGAGCGTGGCCACCAGTGTGTCCGAGAGCCGCCATTCGTCCTGTGCGTACAGGCCGACCCGCCAGCCACTGGACAGCAGATAGAGGTTGTCTGCCGGATCGGTCAGGATCGAGACTTGGTCCTGGCGCGGGTTGTCCTGCAGCTCCAGCCCCAGCATGAACGTGTGCGCCGCCCAGGCGGTGTTGAGCCAGCGCAGCTCGATGCCGCGCGAAGCGCTGGCGGCGCTGGAGCGGTAGAGCTCGCCGCCATAGACCGCATCGCTGTCGTAGCGGTACTGCCCCATGAACACCCGCGCCAGCAGGTGCTGGGTGTGGTCGGCAAAGTGGTCCTCGTACTGCAGCTGGGTCGAGAGGTAACGGTCGCGGAGGTACTGGCCCGGCACCAGCGGATCGGTCATGAAGGCGGCGGTGGGGTCGTCCTTGCGGCGGTCGCTGTAGGCCAGGTCGAACGCCCAAGGCCCGCGCGACAGGCGCAGGAACAGCTTCTGGTCGCGTTCGCCGTCCTGCCCGGCGGCAACGCCCGAACCCCCGGCACCGAAATCGAAGAAACGGTCTTCACCCCGCGAGCGCAACCCCGATGCGGACAGCAGCAGGTCCACCCCGTTGTCGAGCACGCGTCCGTGGCTCAGCCGCAGCTGGCGCGTGTGTTGCGGGGCCTGCCAGGCGGCGGCGATCTCGGTGCCATTCAGACCGGCCCCGCTGCGGGTGACCAGGTTGATCACGCCAAACAGCGCGTTCTGGCCATAGACCGCCCCGCCCGGCCCGGGAATGACCTCGATGCGCTCGATCAGGTCCTGGTCGAGCGGGAACTCATGGCCGGCCATCACGCTGTCGTAGGTGGGTTCGTTCAGGCGGTTGCCGTTGAGCGTGATCAGCAGGCGGGTGTTGTAGTCGTCGGGGATGCCCAGCCCGCGTGCGCCGACATAGGTGTACTGGCGGTCGTGGGTGGTGTGAAAGCCCGGCAGGCTGGCCAGCGCTTCACCCAGGGTGCGCCAGCCGAAGCTGCGGATGTCCTCGCGGGTGATGACGCTCACCGACGCCGCCACCGCGCTTTGCGCTTGCGCATATTTGGAGGCGGCCATCACCGGCATCTCCATCAACTGCTCCAGACTCATGGCGGAGAGGTCGGTGTCCGCCCGGGCCGGTAGCGCCAGCGAGAGCGACAACCCCAGCCAGGCGAGCCAGGCCATCCCCGTGGGTCTGGTGGCGTCGGCAACGGCGGTCTGGCAAGGGTCGGGAAAGGTCATCAGGGCGGCGGGCACGAAAAACGTGCGGGCGGGGACAAATCGAGATGCTGTGCGTCTTCAGGCTATCGGCGTTGCGCCCCACAACCTGAGAAACCAACCCCCTGATGCGTGGCATGGTACACGCGGCCCCTGCCTGTGCCGCGGCTCCAGCCCATCTCTTCGCACGGATGCAACAGGCTGCACCGGCCCGCCTTTTCAGAACATACAACCAAAGTGTTTGCAGGATGATGAACGCGCATACCTTTCCATCAGCACCGGCCCTGCCGGACACCCAGATCGCACCCCGGGACGGCATCACGGATGTGGAACCTTTCGATGGAACCTTTCGATTGGCACTCACTCCGAGAGAGTGCTAATATTTGAGACGAACCAACCTGAGGAGGGTTTATCCACATGTCCACATCGCTGCTTGCACCCACCGCTCTGCCGACCACCACCCTGGCCATGGCCAGCCCCTGGGCGAGCCGTTCGCTGACGCTGCCCGCGCTGGGCAACCTGGACGCCTACATTTCCGCCGTCAACCGCATGCCGCTGCTGACGTTTGAAGAAGAACAGAACGCCGCGCGCCGCCTGCGCGACCACAACGACCTGGACGCGGCCGGCCAGTTGGTGATGTCGCACCTGCGCCTGGTGGTGTCCATCGCGCGCCAGTACCTGGGCTACGGCCTGCCGCACGGCGACCTGATTCAAGAGGGCAACGTCGGCCTGATGAAGGCGGTGAAACGCTTCGACCCGGACCAGGGCGTGCGCCTGGTGAGCTACGCCATGCACTGGATCAAGGCCGAGATCCACGAGTACATCCTGAAGAACTGGCGCATGGTGAAGGTGGCCACCACCAAAGCGCAACGCAAGCTGTTCTTCAACCTGCGCTCGATGAAACAAGGCTTTCGCTCCGAGGCGCTGGACGGCGACACGCACCGCGAGGCGTTTTCCGACGGCGAGGTCGACCTGGTCGCGCGCGACCTGAAGGTCAAGCCCGAGGAAGTGCGCGAAATGGAAACCCGGCTCTCGGGCGGCGACGTGGTGCTGGACCCGGCCCCGGGCGACGACGGCGAAGACAGCTTCGGCCCCATCGCCTACCTGGCCGACGCCACCCACGAACCGACCGCCGTGCTCGAATCGGCCGAGCGCGACGCACTGGCCACCGAGGGTGTGGCGCGCGCCATGGGCGGGCTTGACGAGCGCTCGCGCCGCATCGTGACCGAACGCTGGCTCAAGGTGAACGACGACGGCTCGGGCGGCATGACGCTGCACGAGCTGGCGGCCGAATACGGCGTGAGCGCCGAACGCGTGCGCCAGATCGAGGTGGCGGCCATGAAGAAGATGCGCAAAGCGCTGACCGAATTCGCATAAGCGCGAACGCCGCCCAAAAAACAAAAACCGCCCCAGGGCGGTTTTGTTTTGTGCGCGATCCAAGCGCCTTCATATGTCAAGGGCGGCGGGCAGACCCCTCCGGAGCAAGGTGCCCCCACCCAGGATGCGGCGGAACCGGCTTTGCCGGGCCGCACCGCATCGCCCCCTTGGGGGGTGACGCCGCAGGCGGCGCGGGGGGAGTCCCATCCTGCGGCGCGGGGGGATCAATGCTCCCTGCGCAGCGCCGGAAACAGAATCACGTCGCGGATGCTGGGGCTGTCGGTCAGCAGCATCATCAGGCGGTCGATGCCGATGCCGCAGCCACCGGCCGGGGGCATGCCGTACTCCAGCGCGCGAATGAAGTCGGCGTCGTAGTACATGGCTTCTTCGTCGCCACCGTCCTTGGCCGACACCTGGGCATGGAAGCGCGCGGCCTGGTCTTCGGCGTCGTTCAGCTCCGAGAAGGCGTTGCCAAACTCGCGGCCGGTGATGTAGAGCTCGAAGCGTTCGGTCACCTCGGGGCGTTCGTCGTTGGCGCGCGCCAGCGGCGAAATTTCGGTCGGGTGCTCCATGATGAAGGTCGGGTTCCAGAGCTTTTCTTCCACCGTCTCTTCAAAGTACAGCACCTGCAGGCTGGCCAGGCTGCGCGTGCCGAGCTGGTGTTTGGCTTCGGACAGGCCCAGTTTCTTGAGCGCCGGGATCAGCCACTCGGCGCTGTCCACGCCCTCTCCCGCGTCGGTGTATTTCAGGATCGCTTCTCGGATCGTCAGGCGCTCGAAGGGCGAGGTCACATCCACCGGCTTGCCGTTGTAGCTGAGCGGCGTGTCACCGTGCACCTGCTTCACGACATGGCGGATCAGCTGCTCGTTGAAGTCCATCAGGTCGTGGTAATTCCAGTACGCCGCGTAGAACTCCATCATGGTGAACTCGGGGTTGTGGCGCACCGAGATGCCTTCGTTGCGGAAGTTGCGGTTGATCTCGAACACGCGCTCGAAACCGCCCACCAGCAGGCGCTTCAAGTACAGCTCGGGCGCGATGCGCAGGAACATCTCCTGGTCCAGCGCGTTGTGGTGCGTCTTGAAGGGTTTGGCGTTGGCGCCACCGGGAATGGGGTGCAGCATCGGCGTTTCCACTTCGAGGAAACCGTGGCTGACCATGAAGTCGCGGATGCTGGAGAGCGCCTGGCTGCGCGTGACGAAGCGCTTGCGCGCGCCCTCGTCGGTCATCAGGTCCACATAGCGCTGGCGGTACTTGATCTCCTGGTCGTGGATGCCGTGGAATTTGTCGGGCAGCGGGCGCAGGCTCTTGGTGATCAGGCGGATTTGGTCGGCGTGGATGGTGAGCTCGCCGGTGCGCGTGCGCATCAGCACGCCCTCGGCCGCCACGATGTCGCCCAGGTCCCAGTGCTTGAAGGTCTCCAGCATCTGCGCACCCACGCTGTCGGTGTTCAGGTAGATCTGGATGCGGCCGCCGCTGGGGCCGAAGGAAGCGTCCTGCAACGTGGCAAAGCTGGCCTTGCCCATCACGCGCTTGAGCATCATGCGGCCGGCCACGCTGGCGCGCACCGGGTTGGCCTCCAGCGCTTCCTTGCTGGCTTCGGCGTGGGCGGCAAACAGGGCGGCGGCGTTGTCTGCGGGTTTGAAGTCGTTCGGGAAGGCCACGCCCTCGCCGCGCTGCTGCGCCTCGCGCAGGCCCTTGAGCTTCTCGCGCCGCTCGGTGATCAGCTGGTTGTCGTCGTGGGCGGCAACCGCAGGGGTCTCGAGCGCAGGGCGGTGGGTGGGGGCTTGTGACATAGGAGCAGACAGATGGGGCCAAACGGCCAAGGATGCGGGCAGGCGTGCGGATCGGGGGGCTGCGGCGCTGACGCCAAACCCCACATTTTAGTGGGCCGCCCCTGCGTGCCGGGCCGCTGCGGACCGGACCCGATAATGCGGCCCATGTTGCTGCGCGCCGGTCTGCTCTCTCTTGCCCTGCTGCTGGCCAGCCGCGTGCTGGGTTTGCTGCGCGAGTCGGTGCAGGCCGCGGCCCTGGGCGCCACCGGTCAGGCCGACGTGGCGATTCTGATGCTGACCCTGCCCGATCTGCTGACCGGCATCCTGGCCTCGGGGGCGCTGGGCTATGTGCTGCTGCCGCTGTGGGCAAGGCAGCGCCCGGGGGCCCAGGCCGCCACGCTGTCGCGGCTGACCGGGCTGCTGCTGGCGGGCGGGCTCGTGACCGGGCTGGCCTTGGTGCTCGCGCCCGGCCTGGTCACTCAGGCGCTGGCGCCGGGCCTGAGCGAAACCGCCCGCGCAACGGCCATGGGCGCATTGGGCTGGAGCGCGGTGGCGCTGCCGCTGGCGCTGCTGGCCGCGCTGTGGACCACACGCCTGCAGCACCTGCGCGATTTCACCGGCCTGTACGGCGCCAACCTGGTGGTCAACGGGGTGTTGATCGCCGCCCTGCTCTGGATCGCCAGCCCGTTGCAGCACGCGCCGCTGGCACCGGTGCCCCTGCTGGGCCTGGCATTGCTGCTGGCCATGGCGCTGCGCCTGCTGTGGCTGCGCTGGCGCATGGGCCGCGCGGAACATGCCCCCGCCACAGCACCCGGCGACGGCGCCGCCGCCACCTGGCCGCGCAGCAGCGTCTGGCTCTGGGCGCTGGCCAGCGCCGGCCTGCCGCTGGCCCTGCCGTTGCTGGCGCGCAGCCTGGCATCAACCGAGGGTGAAGGTGCGCTGACCACCTTCAACTACGCCTGGAAACTGGTGGAGCTGCCGCTGGTGCTGGCGGTGCAACTGGTGGCCACGCTGGCTTTCCCGGGCATCGCCCGCGCGTTCGCCGGTGGACCGGCCGCAGGCAGCCACACCGCGCGGCGCGGCGCGTTGCGCCAGGCCTTCGTGCTGGCCTGGGTGCTGGCCTGCGCCGCCGCCGCCGCGCTGGCGGGCACGGCACCGGCACTGGCGAACCTGCTGTTCGGCTGGGGCCGCATGCCGCCCGAGGCGGTGGCGCAGATCGGTGACTGGGGCCGCATCGGCGCCTGGTCCCTGCTGCCGCAGGCGCTGCTGGCGGTGCTGCTGACCCTGATGGCCAGCACCGGGCGGCTCAAGGGCGCGGTGCTGGCCTACCTGGGCGCGCTGCTGCTCCTGCCCACGCTGGTGTGGTTCGGCCAGCCCGCCGACGGGATCGACGGTGGCCGCGTGATGTGGGCCATCAACGCCTCGCTCTGCGCTGCGGCTGTGGCGCTGCTGGTGCGCGAACGCGAGTTCCTGCGCGGTGTGCTGCTCTGGCGCGACCTGCTGCCCGGTGTCGTGGCGGCACTCGGTGTGGCGTGGCTGGGCGCGTCGTGGCCGGTCACCGACCGCCTGAGCGGCCTGGGCTGGGCGCTGGCCGCAGCGCTCGCGGTGCTGGCGGTTGCCTGGCTGGCTTCGCCTGGTCTGCGCCGGGCGCTGCGTCGATAATTTCGAGCCACCATGCTCGACCTGATCCAGATCACCAACGACCCACACTTTGCGCGCCGCTGCGATGCGATGGAGGGCCTGCGCCTGTTCGTCGACCTGGAGCAACTCGGCAAGGCCGAGCGCCAGGCCGGTCGCAACAGCTTCATCAGCACGCACACACTGGACGACGTGGGCCGCATCAAGGCGGTGCTGCGGCGCTCGGCTGATGGTGCGGGTGAATCCGCTGCATCCGGACACCGACACCGAAGTGCACGCGGTGCTGGCGCAAGGCGCCGATCTGCTGATGCTGCCGATGTTTGCCGAAGCCTGGGAACTGCAGGCTTTCTGCGCCATCGTGGCCGGCCGGGTGCCGGTGGTGGCGCTGCTGGAGACCTCGGGCGCTTTCGAAAGCCTGCCCGAATGGGTGGGCACGCCGGGCCTGCAGGAGGTCTATGTGGGCCTGAACGACCTGCACCTGTCGCTGCGCCAGCGCTTCATGTTCGAGCCGCTGGCGCTGGGTCTGCTGGATGGTGTGGCGCGGCTGGCACGGGCGCAGGGCCTGCGCTTCGGCTTCGGCGGCATCGCCCGGCTCGACGGCGGCCTGCTGCCCGGCCGCGACGTGCTGGCCGAGCACTTGCGCCTGGGTTCGCAGGCGGTGATCCTGTCGCGCACCTTTCACGACGCCACCACGGCAGACGGCTTTGAGCGCGAGGTGGCCACCCTGCGCGAAGCCGAGCGCGCGCTGGGCCAGCGCAGTGCGGCGCAGACCGAAGCCGACCGCCACCGCATCGCCACCGCCATCGGGCAGATCGCGGCGGCCATGCCGGTGCCCGACCGGCACGCGGCATGAAGCGCCTGTTCGACATCGCTGCGTCCCTGTGCGCCCTGCTGCTGCTCTGGCCGTTGCTGCTGGGCACGGCGCTGGCGGTGGCGCTGGAGAGCGGCTTGCCGGTGCTGCTCCGGCAGAACCGCATCGGCCTGCACGGGCGCACGTTCGGCATGTTCAAGTTCCGCAGCATGGTGAAGAACGCCGCCAGCATCGGCCCTTACTTCACCGCGGCCAACGACCCGCGCATCACGCGCGTGGGCCGCTTCATCCGCCGCACCAGTCTGGACGAACTGCCGCAACTGCTCAACGTGCTCAAGGGCGACATGAGCCTGGTCGGCCCACGGCCCGACGTGTCGGCACAGAAAGAGCTGTACACCGCAGCCGACTGGGCGCAGCGCTGCAGCGTGCGCCCCGGCATCACCGGGCTGGCGCAGGCGCTGTACCGCTCGGATTCCACCGAGGCGCAGCGGCTCGAAGCCGACCTGCGCTACGCCCGCCAAGCCTCGTTGTGGCTGGACCTGAAGATCTGCTGGTGGACCGTGAAGCGGCTCGGCGGTCGGGGAGCGAACTGAACATGTGCGGCATCTTCGGTTACTGGGATCGCAAGCAAGAACCTCTGCCTGAAGCGGTCTTGCGCGGCATGGCGCAAGCGCTGGTGCACCGCGGCCCGGACGACGAGGGCATCCACCACCGGCCGGCGCGCGGCGTGGCGATCGGCAACCGGCGCCTGTCCATCATCGACATCGGCGGCGGGCACCAGCCGTTTGTGAGCGACGACGGGCTGGTGGCCGTGGTGCAGAACGGCGAGATCTTCAACCACATCGAACTGGCGGCCGAGCTGCGCGCCCAGGGCGTGCGGCTGGCCACGCAGTCCGACACCGAGGTCATCCTGCGGCTGTACGAGCGCGAGGGCATCGCGTGTTTGCGACGCCTGAACGGCATGTTCGCCATCGCCATTCACGACGCGCGCGAAGACGCGCTGTTTCTGGCGCGCGACCGCATCGGCGTCAAGCCCTTGTTCGTGCACGACGACGGCCAGCGCCTGCTGTTCGGCTCCGAGCCCAAGGCCCTGTGGCCCGCCTTGCCGCGCAAGCCCGGCATGGACCTGGAAGCGATCCACCATTACCTGACGTTCAACTACATTCCCGTGCCGTGGACGGCTTACCAGAACGTGCGCCATGTGATGCCCGGCACCTGGCACAAGTACTCGCGCAGCGGCGGCGTGCAGACGCAGCGCTGGTGGAGCCTGGCGGACCAGCGCGAGCAGGACCAGCCGTTCGACGCCTGGGCCGAAGAATTCATGGCCCTGCTGGACGACGCCACCCGCATCCGCCTGCGCGCCGACGTGCCCTTTGGCGCCTTTCTCTCGGGCGGGGTCGATTCCAGCACCATCGTCGGCCTGATGGCGCGGCACGTGAAAGAACCGGTCAAGACCTTCTGCATCGGCTTCGAAGATCCGCGCTACGACGAATCGGCGTTCGCCTTGCAAGCCGCACAACGCTTTGGCTGCCAGCACACCAGCGAGGTGGCCGAACTCAACATGCTGGACCGCTGGCCGCAGGTGCTGCACCACCTGGACCAGCCGCACGGTGATGCCTCTTTCATGCCCACCCTCCGCGTGAGCGAGCTGGCCGCGCAACACGTGAAGGTGGTGCTGACCGGCGACGGCGGCGACGAACTGTTTGCCGGTTACGACAAATACGCGCGGTTTTTCGCGCGGCCCGATGCCTTGTCCATGGCACAAGACGATTTCGAGCACCAGTATTTCGACAGCATCTCGCTCTTCAGCCCCAACGCCAAAGCCGCGCTGTATCGGCCCGAGGTGCGCGCTCAACTCGGCGGCATGGACAGCTTCACCGCCGCCGCCCAGCCCTGGTTCGCAGAAGCACGGCATTTCGACCGCGTCAACCAGGCGCTGTATCTCGACATGCAGCTGCTGCTCTGCGGCAACAACCTGGTCAAGCCCGACCGCATGGGCATGGCCGTCAGCATCGAGGCGCGCACGCCCTTCCTCGACCGGCGGATGATGGAATTCGCCTTCCGCTCGCGCGGCGCGACCAAGCTCTCGGCGCAGGGCGACCAGAAGCACTGGTTCAAGCGCGCCGCCGCGCCGCTGATCGGCGAAGCACTCGCCCACCGCAAGAAACAGATGTTCACCGTGCCCATCGGTGACTGGTTCCAGGGCCCGCTGCACGGCTGGCTGCGCGACACGCTGACCACCAGCGACGTCATCCAGCCATTGTTTGAACCGGCGGTGGTCGCGTCCCTGCTGGACCGGCACCGCGACGGCAGCGGCAACTTCACGCGCGAGCTGCGGGCGCTGGCGGCGCTGGCGCTGTGGCACCGGGACGCGTTGGAATGAACACCGCGCCGCGGGTTCTCTTTGTCACCTATGGGGGCGGCCACATCGGTATGGTGCTGCCCGTGATGCGCGAACTCGAAGCCCTGCTGCCCGGTGTGGACTGCCGACTGATGGCGCTGACCACCGGCCACCTCAAGGCCAAGGCGGCGCGGCCCGCTGCACTGGGCTACCAGGACTTTCTGCACCTGGTGGACGCCGACGCCGCCCGCGCCTGGGGCGAGCGCCTGAGCGAGGGCAACACCAGCCCCGATGTGCCGGCCGAGGAAACCATCGCCTACCTGGGCATCAACTACCTGGACCTGATCGCGCAGCACGGCGAGGCGGGCGCGGCCGAGCGGTACCGCGAACAGGGCCGCTACGGCTTCCAGCCGCTGCACTTCATGCGCAGTGTGATGGATACGCTGCAGCCCGATGCGGTGGTGGCCACCAACTCGCCGCGCAGCGAACGCGCCGCGCTGGACGTGGCCCGCGAGCGCGGCATCCCCGGCATCGGCATGGTGGACCTGTTTGGCCTGGACAGCGACACCTTTGTGCTGCACACGCCCCGTCCGGACTGGACCTGTGTGATCTCCGAAGGCGTTCGCCAAAGGCTGATCGCGCGCGGCTTTCCCGCCAGCAGCGTGGTGGTCACCGGCAACCCGGCCTTTGACGGCCTGTTCAGCGCGCACAACCACGAACAGGCGCAGCGCTTTCTGGCCGAGCGCGGCTGGTCGCGGCTCAAGCCCATCCTCTTTGCCGGCCACTGGGAACCGCAGGCCCACCCGGCCACCCCGGTGCCTGCAGGCCAGGCGCTGCCGCGCGAGATCGAGGCGGTGCTGCGCGGGCATGTGCGCCAGCGCGAAGACCTGGCGCTGATCGTGCGCCACCACCCCAGCGACTGGACGCTACCCGCGCCTGCCCGACGAACCACGCATCCATTTCAGCGAACCGCCGCGCGAACCCATCCACCCGCTGATCCTGGCTTCGCAGGCGGTGGTGGTGCAGACCTCCACCGTGGGCCTGGAATCGGCGGTAGGCGGCAAACCGGTGATTTCGGTCGAGAACTCGCCCGCCGCTCATGTGTGGTTCAGCCTGGCGCAACAGGGTGTGTCCACCCCCGCCGCCACACCCGCCCACTTGCCCGCTGCGCTGGACGCGGTGCTGGCCGGACGCGGCTCACCCTCCGACCCCAGCTTCCGCAGCGATGGACAGGCTTCCCGCCGCATTGCGGAGCTGGTGAAAAACTGCCTTGCGGGCACACCGACGCGCATGGGATAAGACAGAGCCCCAAGGCAAAGCACCGGAAAAGCGGGGTCCTGTCGGTCAAAATCGCACTTTATGGTTTCGCGCCCGCCGGTACAAAGAGGGATACCCAGCCCTGCCACCCTGAGCGCCACCGACACCCACCGCCATGCAACCCATTCCCTACGCAACCCAGTCGATCAACGAAGACGACCTGCGGGCGGTCAACGAGGTGCTGACCTCCGGCTGGCTCACGCAAGGACCGGCTGGGCCCCGGTTTGAAAAAGCCTTTGCACAACGCCACGGCGTGGCGCATGCGGTGGGCGTGAGCAACGCCACCTCCGGCCTGCACATCGCCTGCCTGGCGCTGGGCGCCGGTCCGGGCCAGGTGGTCTGGACCAGTCCGAACAGCTTCGTGGCCTCGGCCAACTGCGCGCTGTACTGCGGTGCCGGTGTGGATTTTGTGGACATCGATCCGGTCACGCGCAACATGAGCGTCCCCGCGCTGGCCGCGAAACTGGAACAGGCCGAGCGCGATGGCCAATTGCCGGTCATCGTGATCCCGGTGCACTTTGCTGGTCTGCCGTGCGATCTGGCGCCCATGCGGGCGCTGGCCGACCGCTACGGCTTCAAGCTGCTGGAAGACGCCTCGCACGCCGTGGGCGCCAGCTACGACGGCCAGCCGATCGGCAGCCGCTACGCAGACGCCAGCGTGTTCAGTTTTCACCCGGTGAAGATCATCACCACCGGTGAAGGCTGCATGGTCACCACGCAAGATGCCGCGCTGGCGCGGCGCCTGCAGCTGCTGCGCTCGCACGGCATCACCCGCACGCCGGGCGAGATGACGCTTGACGGCCCGATGCCCGGCCCCTGGTACTACGAGCAGACCACGCTGGGCTTCAACCACCGGCTGACCGACATCCAGTCGGCCCTGGGGTATTCGCAATTGCAGCGGCTGGACAGCTTTCAGGCCGCGCGCGAGCGCCTGGCCGACCGCTACGACCGGCTGCTGGCCGGTCTGCCGCTCAAGCTGCCCGCCCGAGCCCCGTCGGCCAGCGCCACCGCCCGGTCGTCCTGGCATCTGTACGTGATTGAAGTGCTGTCCGGCGACGGTGTGGCTGATCGCGCCACGGTGTTCCAGCGCCTGTGGGACGCGAACATCGCGGTCAACGTGCACTACATCCCGATCCACACCCAGCCGTATTACCGCGCGCGCGGCTTTCGCCCCGGGCAGTTCCCGGCGGCCGAGGCCTACTACGCCGGCGCGATCTCGATCCCGCTGTTCCCCACGCTCACCGATGAACAGCAGGATTGCGTGGTGGCCGAACTGAAGAAGGCCTTGCAAGCGTGAAGACGATCATCATCGTCCAGGCGCGCACGACCTCGACCCGCTTGCCGGGCAAGGTGCTGCTGCCACTGGCCGGTGAGCCCATGCTGGCGCGGCTGGTGCAACGGCTGCGCCGCGTGCAACGCGCCGACGCCATCGTGATCGCCACCACCACCAACGCCACCGACGACGCCATCGCCGCGCTGTGCAACACGCTGGGCGTGCCCTGCCACCGCGGCAGCGAACACGACGTGCTGTCGCGCTACGCCGATGCCGCCCGCCTGCACGGGGCCGACGCGGTGGTGCGCATCACCTCGGACTGCCCGCTGATCGACCCGGCGCTGATCGACCAAGTGATCGCGACCTACGCAGAAGGCGGCAGCGACTATGTGTCCAACATGCTGCCACCGACCTGGCCCTACGGCATGGCGGTCGAGGTGTTCAGCGCCGCCGCACTCGCTCAGGCGCATGCCGAAGCGTCGCAACCCGCCGAGCGTGAGCACGTCACACCGTTCATCTATGGGCACCCCGAGCGCTACCGCCTGCGCAACCTGGCCAGCCCGGTCGATCTCAGCCAGCACCGCTGGACGGTGGACACGCCGGAAGACTACGAACTGGTCCGTCGCCTGTTCGAAGCCTTGGTCAACACCCACCCCGACTTCACCCAGGCACACATCCTGGCCGTGCTCGACGCCCATCCCGACTGGATCGCGCTCAACCAGCACATCCGGCAGAAATCCGCCACCGAGACACAGACCTCCAAGGAGAACCCATGACCTTCAAGACCGAGCAGGAAGCCTTCTGGGCCGGTGATTTCGGCACCGAGTACATCCAGCGCAACCAGGGCGATGCCTTGCTGGCCTGCAACCTCGACTTCTTCGGCAAGTCCCTGCGCCAGGCCCGTGGCATCACAAGCTGCATCGAGTTCGGCGCCAACATCGGCATGAACCTCAAGGCGCTCAAGCTGTTGCACCCGGGCATCGACGCGCACGCCATCGAGATCAACGCCGAAGCGGCCAAGCAGCTCGGCGAGGTCATTCCGCCCGCGAACGTGCACCACAGCTCCATCCTGAACTTTTCACCCGCACGCCAGTGGGACCTGACGCTCATCAAGGGCGTGCTGATCCACATCAATCCCGAGGTGCTGCCCCAGGTCTACGACCAGCTCGTGGCATCGACCAGCCGCTATCTCATGGTGGCCGAGTACTACAACCCGGCGCCGGTGGCCATTCCCTACCGCGGCCACAGCGAGCGCCTGTTCAAGCGCGACTTCGCCGGTGAAATCATGGACCGCCACCCGCAGCTGCAGCTGCTGGACTACGGCTTCGCCTACCGCCGCGACCCCAACTTCCCGCAGGACGACATCACCTGGTTCCTGCTGGAAAAGCGCTGATTCCTTTTCGAGAGACGAGCATGCTGACCTACTGCAAACACTGCGTGATGCCGGACACCAAGCCGGACCTGCACCTGGATCAACACGGCGTCTGCAACGCCTGCCGCAGCTTTGAGAAACGCACCGAGGTCGACTGGGACGCGCGTTACCAGGACCTGCTCAAGGTGCTGGACAAGTACCGCCGCCCGGACGGCAGCCACTGGGACTGCATCGTGCCGGTGAGCGGCGGCAAGGACAGCACCTACCAGGTGGTGCGCATGCTGCAGCTGGGCCTCAATCCGCTGTGCGTCACCTCGTCCACCTGCGATCTCTCGCCGCTGGGCCGCACCAACATCGAAAACCTCAAACGCCTGGGCGTGGACCACATCGAGGTCTCGCCCAACCCGCTGGTGCGCGCCAAGCTCAACCGCGTCGGCCTGACGCAAGTGGGCGACATTTCGTGGCCCGAACACGTCGGCATCTTCACGATTCCGGTGCGCGCCGCCGTGCAGTTCAACGTGCCGCTGATCGTCTGGGGCGAGAACTCGCAGAACGAATACGGCGGCCCCGCCGCCGCGGCCGAGAACAACGTGCTCAACCGCCGCTGGCTCGAAGAGTTTGGCGGCCTGCTGGGCATGCGCGTGTCCGATCTGATTGGCCAGGAAGGCATTGAAGCCAAGCACCTGATCCACTACACCTACCCGAGCGACGAAGAGCTGCAGCGGGTCGGCGTGACCGGCCTGTTCCTCGGCCACTACCTGCCCTGGGACGGCCTGTCCAACACCCTCATCGCGCAGGCCAACGGCTTCCACAGCTACCACAAGGTGGTGGAAGGTTCGATGGTCAACTACGAAAACCTGGACAACCACCAGACCGGCATCCACGACTATTTCAAGTTCCTGAAGTTCGGCTTCGGCCGCGCCACCGATCTGGCCTGCCTGCACATCCGCCGCGGTCGCCTCACGCGGCAAGACGGTCTGGAAGCCGTCAAGCGCCTGGACGGCCTGTTCCCCTGGGAGTACCTGGGCAAGCCGCTCAAAGACATCCTGCGCCCGCTGGAACTGACGGAGGATGAGTTCATCCGCATCTGTGACCAATTCACCAACAAGAAGATTTTCAAGCGCGACGTCAGCGGTGCCCTGATCAAGGACCGCGACGGCAACCTGACCAAGATCAACCACGACAACATCTGAACCATGAAGGTCGGTGTCATCGACTACGGCGTGGGCAACCTGGGCTCGGTGCTGCGCGCGCTGGAAGCGCTGCGCGTGGCGCCGGTGCTGGTCAACCGCGCGGCGGACATGCACGCCACCGACGGCCTGATCCTGCCCGGCGTCGGCAACTTCGCCGACTGCGCGCGCCTGCTGGATGAAGGCGGCTGGACCAGCGCCCTGCGCGACGAGGTGCTGGGTTACCAGCGACCGCTGCTGGGCGTGTGCGTGGGCATGCAGTTGCTGGCCGACAGCAGCACCGAAGGCGCCGTCGAAGGGCAGGACGTTGCGGGGCTGGGCTTCATCCCCGGCCAGGTGCGGCACCTGCGCAGTTTCGGCTGCACGCAGCGCGTGCCACACGTGGGCTGGAACGGCATCACGCGCACGCAAACCGCCGACCGCCGACCACCTGTTCAACGGCATTCCCGACGGCACCGACTTTTACTTCGTGCACAGCTACGCCTTCGCGCCGCAAGACAACGCCGACGTGCTGGCCACCACCGACCACGGCGTGCCGGTCACGGCAGCGGTGCGGCGCGGTCATGTCTGGGGGACGCAGTTCCACCCCGAAAAAAGTTCGCGTGCCGGCTTCAAGCTGCTGCGCAACTTCATCGAAGGCCCGGCATGCTGAAGGTGCGCGTCATCCCCACCCTGCTGTGGAAGCAGTTCGGTCTGGTCAAGGGCGTGGGCTTTGACAGCTGGCGCCGCGTCGGCCCGGTGCTGCCGGCCATCAAGGTCTACAACCAGCGCGAGGTCGATGAACTGGTGCTGGTGGACATCGTGGCCCACCTCGGTGACGCCGACCCGGACTTCGAATCGATCGACGAGTTCGGGCAGGACTGCTTCGTGCCACTCACGGTGGGCGGCGGCATCACCCGCATCGAACAGGTGCAGCGCCTGCTGCGTGCCGGGGCCGACAAGGTGGCGATCAACACCGCCGCCTACGCGCGCCCCGAACTGGTCACCGAGATCGCACGCCGCCACGGCGCGCAGTGCGTGGTGGCCAGCATCGACGTGCGCGCACAAGACGGCGGCTGGGCCTGCTTCAGCCACGCCGGGAAGACGGCCACCCGCCGCGAGGTGGTGGCCTGGGCGCGGGAACTGGAAGACCGGGGCGCTGGCGAGATCCTCATCACCTCCATCGAGCGCGACGGCACCCTGCAAGGCTACGACCTGCCACTGATCGAGGCCGTGGTGCGCGCGGTGAACATCCCGGTCATCGCCTCCGGCGGCGCCGGGCACTACCAGCACATGGTCGAGGCCGTGACGCAAGCCGGGGCCTCCGCCGTGGCCGCCGCCAGCATGTTCCATTTCACCGAACAGACCCCGGCCGGCGCCAAGGCCGCGCTGGCCGCCGCCGGGGTGCCGGTGCGCAAAACCTACAAATGACCCCCCCGCGCCGCTTCGCGTCACCCCCCCAAGGGGGCGGCACCAGAGGCCCGGCAGAGCCGGTTCCTCGGTGCCCTGGACCGGGCGGTCTCAAGCGTGGCGAACCGCGCTCCGGCATGGCGGAGCCGCTGTCATGATCGCCGCGCCACGCGTGGCGATCCGGGTCGATGCCTCGGCCACCATCGGCACCGGCCATCTCAAGCGTTGCCTGTCGCTGGTCCAGGCGCTGATCGAACAGGGTGCGCAGGTCAGCCTGGTCGTGCGCGCAATCGACGGCGTCGCCGCGCAGGTGTTGCACGACGCGCCCTGCCCGGTGCACTGGCTGCCCGCGCCTGCACCTCAACTGCCCGCCGTCAGCCAGCACACGCCGCACGCTGCCTGGGCAGGTGTGACCTGGGAGCAGGACGTACAGGACACCCTGGCGGCACTGGCACCCGAAAGCGCCGACTGGCTGGTGCTGGACCACTACGCCTTCGACGCGCGCTGGCACAACGCGCTGCGTGAAGCCCTGGGCTGCCGCCTGCTGGTGATCGACGACACGGCGGACCGCGCGCTCAGCGCCGACGCGCTGCTGGACCACAACTGGGCACCCGACCACCGCGCCAAGTACGCCGGACGACTGACGCGCGAACCGCGCTGGCTGGCCGGTCCGCGCCATGCCCTGCTTTCACCCGCCTACCGCAACGCACCGCGCTACCGCTTCCAGCCGGAGGTGCACAGCCTCGGCATCTTCATGGGCGGTACCGACCCGGACGGGATCTCGGCCCGGGTGCTGGCCGCCTGTCGCGCGGCAGGCTTCACCGGCGCCATCGAGGTGGTGTCCACTTCGGCCAATCCGCACCTGAGCGCGCTGCGCGAAGCCTGTACCAGCGATACCGGCGTGACGCTCACACTGGACGAGCCCGACCTCGCCGCCTTCTTCACCCGCCACGACCTGCAGGTCGGCGCCGGCGGCGGCGCCACCTGGGAGCGCTGCTGCATCGGTGCGCCCACCATCGCCATCGCGGTGGCCGCCAACCAGCTGGCCGTGGTGCCCGGTCTGGCCTCGCTGGGCGCGCTGCGCGCCGCGACGGAAAACACGCTGGCCGAGGTGCTGCGCGAACTGATCGCCGACCCGACCGCCCGGCAGGCCCTGGGTGAACGCGCCGCCGCGCTGGTGGATGGCCGTGGCGCCCAGCGCGTCGCCCTGCACCTGCTGCGCGACACGCTGCAGCTGCGCCCCGCCACGCTGGCCGATGCACAGCGGCTGCACGGCTGGCGCAACCACCCGGCGGTGCGTTCTGTGTCTGGCAACCCGGCGCAAATCGCCTTCGAAGATCACCAGGCCTGGATGCAGCGCGTGCTGTCGTCGCCCGAGCGCTGGCTGTTCGTGGCGCAGGTGGGCGGTCTCGCGGTCGGCAGCATCCGCTTCGACCGGCTGGAGCAGAACCACCTGGAGGTCTCGCTCTACACCGATCCGCAGCTGCAAGGCCTGGGCCTCGGGCCGCGCATGTTGCTGGTCGGCGAGCGGCAGATGCTCCACCAGTTGCAGACCCCGTTCACGGTGAACGCCACCGTGATCGCGGGCAACACCCCGTCGCAGAAACTGTTCGAAGGCAGCGGCTACCATGGTGGCCCGCTGCGCTACCGCAAAGCCATCGGGCCCGCGCCCGGCGGACCGCCAGCCAACCCCGGAAGCACGCCATGAAGATCCTTGACCGCGAGATCGGCCCCGGACAGCGGCCCTACCTGATCGCCGAAATGTCGGGCAACCACAACCAGTCGCTGGAGCGCGCACTGGAGATCGTGGACGCCGCCGCCGCGCATGGCGCCGACGCGATCAAGCTGCAGACCTACACGGCCGACACCATGACGCTGAACCTGCGCAGGCCCGGCTTCGTGATCGACGATCCCAAAAGCCTCTGGGCCGGGCGCCAGCTCTACGAGCTGTACCAGGAGGCCCACACGCCCTGGGAATGGCACGCGCCCATCATGGAGCGCGCCGCACAGCACGGCGTGCACTGCTTCAGCACCCCGTTCGACTTCAGCGCGGTGGACTTCCTCGAGTCGCTGAACGTGCCGGCCTACAAGATCGCCTCGTTCGAAAACACCGACCTGCCCTTGATCCGCCGCGTGGCGGCCACGGGCAAGCCCATGATCATGTCCACCGGCATGGCCACGGTCGGCGAGATCGACGAGGCGGTGCGCGCCGCGCGCGAAGCCGGTTGCCACGATCTGGTGCTGCTCAAGTGCACCAGCACCTACCCGGCGACCGCCGACAACACCCACGTCAGCACCATCCCGCACATGCGCACGCTGTTCGGCTGCGAGGTCGGCCTGTCGGACCACACCATGGGCTGCGGCGTGTCGGTGGCGGCCACCGCACTGGGCGCCACCGTGATCGAAAAGCACTTCACCCTGCGCCGCGCCGACGGCGGCGTGGATGCGAGTTTCTCGATGGAGCCGCACGAGTTGCGCCAGCTGCGCGAAGAAACCGAACGGGCCTGGCAGGCGGTGGGCCAGGTGAGCTACGGCCCCACCGGGGCCGAGCTGAAGTCGCTCGCTTTTCGGCGCTCGCTCTACATCGCGCAAGACCTGCAGGCCGGCGACGTGCTCACGCGCGCCAACCTGCGCTGCGTGCGCCCCGGCTTTGGCCTCGCGCCCAGGCACCTGGACAGCCTGCTGGGCCAGCGCATCGGCCAGGCGGTGCAGGCCGGCACACCCATGGCCTGGTCGCTGCTCGGTGAAGGCCCGCTGGCATGAGCGCAGCGCCGGGCCGCCCCCAAGCCAGCTCGCACCGCAGCCCGCGGGCGAAGGTACTCCAGTGAGTGCTGCGCTGCGGATCAGCAGCCGCTGGCTGCAGCTGCCGATCGATCTGACGCTGGTCGCCCTCGCCTGGTGGCTGGCCTTCTGGCTGCGCTTCAACCTCGACACGCCCGACGAGTTCCAGGCCATGATGGTCCACACCCTGCCCTGGCCCCTGCTCGGCTTTGGCGCCAGCCTGCTGGTCTGGGGCGTGTACCGCCACATCTGGCGCTACACCAGCGTGGCCGAACTCACCCGCCTGGTGTACGGCGTGGTCTTCGCCGGCCTGCTCACGGCGGCTGCCGTGCTGATGCTGCGGGTGGAGTTTTTCCCGCGCTCGGTGCTGCTGCTGCACCCCATGCTGGCGCTGCTGCTGCTGGGCGCCGCGCGCGCGGGCGCGCGCCTGCTGCTCAGCGGGCCGACCCCCTCACTGAACAGCGGCAAACCCTTGCTGATCGTCGGCTCGGTGCAGGACACCGCCACCGCCCTGCCCACGTTGCGCGGCGCGCGCCTGTGGTCGCTGGTCGGCATCGTCAGCCCGATCGCCGCCGAGCGGGGCCGCAGCCTGCAGGGACTGCAGGTGCTCGGCGCACTGGCCGACCTGCCGCGCATCGCCGCACGCACCCAGGCAGCGGCGGCCCTGGTGGTGTCGGCCACCGGCTCCGACGCGCGGCGCGAAGCCCTGATGGTCGCCAGCGAAGCCGGTCTGCCCCTGCTCACCATGCCCCGGCCAGACGAATGGCTGCGCGCTGAAACCGGCCAGCCGCGCCGCATCGAACTGCAAGACCTGCTGGGCCGTGCCCCGGTGGCGCTGGACGAAAAAGGCCTGTCCGACCTGATCGCCGGCCAGACCGTGCTGGTCACCGGTGCGGGCGGCTCCATCGGCGCCGAACTGTGCCGCCAGATCGCGCGTTTTGGCGTGGCGCGGCTGGTGTGCGTGGACGTGTCCGAATACGCCATCTACCAGCTGGAACAGGAACTGCGCGAAGCCCACCCGCAGATGCAGGGCCTGTACCACACCACCAACGTGCGCGAGCCCGAGCGCCTGCTGGCGATTGCACAGCAGCACCGGCCTGCGGTGGTGTTCCACGCTGCGGCGTACAAGCACGTGCCGCTGATGGAGTCGCTCAACGAGATCGAGGCGCTGCGCACCAACGTGCTGGGCACGCTCAATGCGGCACGCGCAGCAGGCCAGGTGGGCGCACAGCGCTTTGTGCTGATTTCCACCGACAAGGCGGTGAACCCGACCAATGTGATGGGGGCCAGCAAGCGCCTGGCCGAACAGGTGCTGCAGGCGGTGGCCGACGAATTCCCCGCCACCCGCTGCATGGCGGTGCGCTTTGGCAACGTGCTCGGCTCCAGCGGCTCGGTGGTGCCGCTGTTCACGCAGCAGATCGCGCGCGGTGGCCCGGTCACGGTCACGCACCCGGACATCGTGCGCTATTTCATGACCATCCCGGAAGCCGCGCAGCTGGTGCTGCAGGCCGCGCTGATGGGTCAGACACGGCAGATTTTCGTGCTCGACATGGGCCAGCCGGTGAAGATCGTCGAACTGGCGAAACTGCTGATCCACCTGTCGGGCCAGACCGAGCAGGATGTGCCCATCACCTTCACCGGCCTGCGTCCCGGCGAAAAACTGTTTGAAGAACTGCTGGCCAACGACGAAACCACCGAGCCCACCCCCCACCCCAAACTGCGCGTGGCCAAGGGCGCAGACACCGCCGTGAACGCCGCCGAGGTGGTGCAGTGGATCCACGACGCCGGCCCGGCGCCACAGGCCAGCGACACGCGCGCCTGGCTGCGCTCGCTGGTGCCGGAGTAC
>PNMN01000011.1 GCA_013823655.1 Comamonadaceae bacterium
ATGTCACCACCTCACCAATGAAAGCCCATATCATTTGGATCGCTATGTTGCGCAGCAGCAAAAATTTATGAAGCGGATATAAACTATCAATACCAATCGGTGATAGACGTCGGCTATGATTTGTTCCGTTGCGAAAAACGCATCGCATCCCTGTTTCTCTCACTCCAACTCTCACTCCAACCCGCCCAAGGAAAAACCATGTCCCTGATCAACACCCCCGTCCAGCCTTTCAAGACCCAGGCCTTCCACAACGGCAAGTTCATCGAAGTCTCAGACCAAAGCCTCAAGGGCAAGTGGTCGGTGCTGATCTTCATGCCGGCCGCGTTCACCTTCAACTGCCCGACCGAAGTGGAAGACGCGGCCGACCACTACGCCGAGTTCCAGAAGGCCGGCGCCGAGGTCTATATCGTCACCACCGACACCCACTTCTCGCACAAGGTGTGGCACGAAACCAGCCCCGCTGTGGGCAAGGCCAGGTTCCCGCTGGTGGGCGACCCGACCCACACGCTGACCAACGCCTTTGGCGTGCACATCCCAGAAGAAGGCCTGGCCCTGCGCGGCACCTTCGTGATCAACCCCGACGGCATCATCAAGACCGCCGAAATCCATTCCAACGAAATCGCCCGCGACGTCAAGGAAACCCTGCGCAAGCTCAAGGCCGCCCAGTACACCGCCGCCAACCCCGGCCAGGTGTGCCCGGCCAAGTGGAACGAAGGCGCCAAGACGATCGCTCCTTCGCTGGAACTGGTCGGGAAGATCTAAGCCCCCCTGCGCCGCGCCTTGCGGCGCGTCTTCCCCCCGGGGGGACAACGCTGGCGGCCCGGCAAAGCCGGTTCCGCGGCGTTCTCGGTGGGGCACTTCGCCTCCGGTTACCTGTGTGTTTATTCCCTCCGTTGGTCGCCCAGCTTCTTGGTCGAAGCGACATGCGGGGCCAGCGCGGAACCGGCTTGCCGGGCCGCTGCTGGCGCCCCCCTTGGGGGGTGACGCCGAAGGCGGCGCGGGGGGTAGGAGATTCTCATGCTTGACGCCACCCTCAAATCGCAGTTGCAGCAGTACTTGGGCATGCTGCGCCAGCCGATCACGCTGATCGCGTCGCTGGATCACAGCGCCACCGGCCGCGAGATGCGCAGCCTGCTGGACGACATCGTTTCGCTGTCGGACAAGGTCACGCTGGACACCTCGGGCGCTGATGCGCGCAAGCCTTCGTTCGTGGTGGCGCGCGCTGGCGAGGCGCAGGGCGTGCGTTTTGCCGGTCTGCCGCTGGGCCACGAGTTCACCTCGCTGGTGCTGGCGCTGCTGTGGACGGGCGGCCACCCGCCCAAGGTGGAGGCCGACGTGATCGATTCGATCAAGGCCCTTGATCCCGGTGCTCAGGGCGACTTCAGCTTCGAGGTCTACATGTCCCTGAGCTGCCACAACTGCCCGGACGTGGTGCAGGCGCTGTCGCTGATGGCGATCTTCAACCCCAGGGTGAAGACCGTGGTGATCGAAGGCGGCGCCTTCCAGCAGGAAGTGACCGAACGCGAAATCATGGCCGTGCCGATGGTGTTTCTGAACGGCCAGGTGTTCGGTTCTGGTCGCATGACGGTGGAAGAAATCGTCGCCAAGCTGGACACCAAGTCCGGTCAGCGCGAAGCCGCCAAGCTCAATGCCAAAGACCCGTTTGACGTGCTCATCGTCGGTGGTGGCCCGGCAGGTGCCGCCGCCGCCGTGTACGCGGCCCGCAAGGGCATCCGGGTCGGCGTGGCGGCGGAGCGTTTCGGTGGTCAGGTCAACGACACCATGTCGATTGAAAACTACATCTCGGTGCTGGAGACCGATGGCCCCAAGTTCGCCGCCGCGCTGGAAGCGCAGGTGCGGCATTACGAGGTGGACATCATGAACCTGCAGCGCGCCGACAAGATCATCCCCGCTGAAGAGCCCGGTGGCCTGGTGACGGTGCAGATGGCCAATGGCGGCGTGTTGAAAAGCCGCAGCGTGATCCTGGCCACTGGTGCACGCTGGCGCAATGTCAACGTGCCCGGCGAGCAGGAATACAAGAACAAGGGCGTGGCCTACTGCCCGCATTGCGATGGTCCGCTCTTCAAGGGCAAACGCACCGCGGTCATCGGCGGCGGCAACTCGGGCGTCGAAGCCGCCATCGATCTGGCCGGCATCGTGGCGCACGTGACCCTGATCGAGTTCGCCGACCAGCTCAAGGCCGACGCGGTGCTGGTGAGCAAGCTGAAAAGCCTGCCCAACGTCACCATCCACGTGAACGCGCAGACCACACAGATCACCGGTGCCGACGGCAAGGTGAATGGCCTGAAGTACAAGGACCGCGCCACGAACCAGGAGCACCTGGTGCCGCTGGAAGGTGTGTTCGTGCAGATCGGTCTGGTGCCCAACACCGAGTTCCTCAAGGGCACGGTCGAACTCAGCCGTTTCGGCGAGATCGTGGTCGACGCCAGGGGCCACACCAACGTGCCCGGCGTGTTCGCTGCCGGCGACTGCACCACGGTGCCGTACAAGCAGATCGTGATCGCTGCGGGCGAGGGCGCCAAGGCCGCACTCAGCGCCTTTGATCACCTGATCCGCACGCCAGTGCCGACGGAAATGGCGACGGCCTGACCGCTCGCTGAGACCGGCTTGCGGATCGACACGAGCCCGCGCCATGCCCGCCCCTCCAGCCCCGCCGCAACGGGGCTTTTTGTCGTGCCTGCGGCCATGCTTGGGGCATTGGCAACAACGCTCCGAACCGGGGCGCGAGCGACCCGGTTGCAAGGCTGTGGCAGGTTTTTGCTAAGGACTTACCCTAGGCGGTGCGTCACTCCATGGGTTCAGCAATCTTGCCGTAAGCAAGTACCACCACAGTCCGCCCGGTAATGCCGGATTCCGTGAGGAGGAAGGCATGCAAAACGTGGCGGCTCACCCCGCTGGAACGGTAAAAGCATCACTCCGAGGAGATGACTTTCATGACAACTGACAACAACGCAAAGGCCTACTGGTCGGCCACCCTGGGTCTGCTGACCAAGGTGCTGATCATCTGGGCTGTGTCCTATGGCGCAGGCATCCTGTTCGCCCCCATGCTCAACGGCATCCACCTCGGTGGCTACCCGCTGGGCTTCTGGTTCGCCCAGCAAGGCTCCATCTACATCTTCATCGCGCTGATTTTTTACTACGCCGTGAGGATGGGTCAGATCGACCGCAAGTTCGGCATGCAAGAAGACTGACCCAAAGGACGACACATCATGGATCTTCAAACCCTCACCTACCTGGTCGTTGGTGCCAGCTTCGCGCTGTACCTCGGCATCGCTTTCTGGGCGCGCGCTGGCAGCACGTCCGAGTTCTACGTCGCCGGCGGTGGTGTCCACCCTGTGACCAACGGCATGGCGACGGCCGCCGACTGGATGTCGGCCGCGTCCTTCATCTCCATGGCCGGCCTGATCTCCAACATGGGCTACGGCGGCGCCGTGTTCCTGATGGGCTGGACCGGCGGCTACGTGCTGCTGGCCATGCTGCTGGCGCCGTACCTGCGCAAGTTCGGCAAGTTCACGGTGCCCGAGTTTATCGGTGACCGTTACTACTCGTCGACCGCGCGCACCGTGGCGGTGGTCTGCCTGTTGATCATCTGCGTGGTCTACATCGTGGGCCAGATGACCGGCGTGGGCATCACCTTCGCGCGGTTCCTGGGCGTGTCCGCCGACACCGGCATCTACATCGGCATGGCCATCGTGTTCGCCTACGCCGTGTTCGGTGGCATGAAGGGCATCACCTACACCCAGGTGGCGCAGTACATCGTGCTGATCGTGGCGTACACCATTCCGGCCCTGTTCATCTCCCTGAACCTGACCGGCAATTTCATTCCGCAACTGGGTCTGGGCTCTGACCTGGTCGGTACCGACGTGTCCCTGCTGTCCAAGCTGGACCAGGTGGTGACCGACCTGGGCTTCGCGCAGTACACCACCCAGGCAGCCGGTTCCACGCTGAACATGGTGTTCTTCACCATCTCGCTGATGATCGGTACCGCCGGTCTGCCGCACGTGATCATCCGCTTCTTCACCGTGCCCAAGGTGGCCGATGCCCGCTACTCCGCTGGCTGGACGCTGATCTTCATCGCGCTGCTGTACACCGTGGCTCCCTCGGTCGGCGCCATGGCCCGCCTGAACCTGCACGGCACCTTCAACAGCAACGTCGGCATTGTCCAGAAGGCCGAAGGCGGCATGGGGATCGACGCGGCTGTGGTGGCGGCCAAGAAGGACCTGTTCGCGCCCGAAGCCAGCATCAAGTACGAAGACCGTCCTGCATGGGTGGCCCGCTGGGAAAAGACCGGTCTGCTGAAGTTCGAAGACAAGAACGGCGACGGCCGCATCCAGTACTACAACGACAAGACCAAGAACGAAGCCGTCAAAGCCAAGGCCGAGGCCGCTGGCTGGAAGGGCAGCGAGCTGACCGTGAACGCCGACATCATCGTGCTGGCCAACCCGGAAATCGCGCAACTGCCCAACTGGGTGATCGCGCTGGTGGCTGCGGGCGCCATGGCGGCTGCGCTGTCCACCGCTGCGGGTCTGTTGCTGGCGATCTCGTCGGCCATCTCGCACGACCTGATCAAGCGCACCTTCGTGCCCGACATGAGCGAGAAGGGTGAACTGATGGCGGGCAAGATCTCCATGGTCTTCGCCATCATCCTGGCCGGCTACCTGGGTCTGAATCCGCCGGGCTTTGCGGCGGCGACGGTGGCCCTGGCCTTCGGTCTGGCGGCGTCCTCGCTGTTCCCCGCCATCATGATGGGCATCTTCACCAAGACCATCACCGACAAGGGCGCCATCGCCGGCATGATCGCAGGCATGTTCGTGACCTCCTTCTATGTGTTCGCTCACCACGGCATCTTCTTCATCAAGGGTACCGAGTACGTGGAACTGATCGGCGGCCCGAACAGCTTCTTCGGTCTGACCCCGGCCGCCTTTGGCACCGTGGGCGCGATCGTGAACTTTGTGGTGGCCTACCTGGTCAGCAAGGTCTCTGGCACCGTGCCGCAGCACGTGCAGGACATGGTCGAGTCGGTCCGCATCCCCAAGGGTGCGGGTGCCGCTGCCGCTGGCCACTGATGGCATAAGATGGGCGCCGGGGCTTCGCTCCCGGTGCCCGTTGATCAAAACCCCGCTGCACCTGTGGCGGGGTTTTTTTTCCGGCCTGGCTTGCAGGCCGTTCTGCAGAACCCTGCCCCCGGGGGGAGGGTTCTGCAGAACACCCTGTGTTCCCGATGGAACCGATTTTGAGACCCCTTGCATGCTGAGCGTTAACCTGTTCCCGGTCTTTTTTCTGCTGGCTTTGTTTCCGGTCGCCTTTTTCTGGCTGCGCAGGGCTTACCGGATTCTGGTCAAGCGCGATTTCTCGGAGGTGGCGCTGAAAAAGGGCCTGCCACCGCCGGACCCCGAGAAGTACGCGCCCTACGAGATGGTGATCAACCTGGTGGGGGGCATCGTCATCGTGGTGGTGATCGGGATCGTGTTGCTGGGGCTGCTGGACTACCAGTCCTGGATCGCCGTGGCCGGCTCCACACTGTGGATCAAGCTCTTCGCTTCGTTCGCCCTGAGCCGCCAGGCGCACGGACTGGGTCCCAAGAAGAAGCCAGCCGATTCCAAGAGCTGACCTGGCGGCTCACCCGTGGGCCCAAGCGTGTGAGCGGCAACCCGCAGCAGCGAGCCAACGCGGTCAAAGCCGCGCCAGCACCGAACGGAAGCCCGCGACGATGTCGTTGCGCTCGGGGGTGAAGTAGTTGCGGTATTGGCGGTGGCGCATGCGCGGCACGGTCGCCGTGCTGGCTCCTTTGAGCACCGGGCGACCGTCAAACCAGGGCTGCGAGTAGTCCACGTAAGGATGCGGCGCAAAACCGGGGAAGGGTGCGAAAGCGCTGGCGGTCCATTCCCACACGCTGCCCCATGCGAACCCCGGGTGTTGCGCGGCCAGTTCCCACTCGGCCTCGCTCGGCAGACGCCGCCGGGCCCAGGCGCACCAGGCCTGCGCTTCAAAGGCGCTGAGGTGGCTGGCCGGTGCGGCCGGGTCCAGCGCTTGCCAGCGGCCAAACACCTGCTGTTCCCAGCCCTGCGATCCCTGCCGCAGGTAGCGCGGCGCCTGCCGCTCCTGTGCCCGCTGCCAGCGCCAGCCGGGTTCGCTCCAGAAGCGGCGCTGCGCGCAGGCGCCGCTTTCCACGAACGGCAGGAACTGCGACCAGGTGACGGGCTGGGCGTCGATTTCGAAAGCGCTGACGGCCACGCGGTGCGCGCCCAGTTCGTTGTCGAATCCAAAGCCCGGGCCGCTGCGGCCCAGCGTCCAGTCGGTGGCGGCGATGCTCAGCGCTTGCGTTCGGCGGGCCTGGGTCGGGGCGGCAGGCGGGTGCTGCAGGGGATCGAAGCCCAGCGTCTGCGCCATGTAGACCGCCGCTTCGGCGTGCATGTCTTCGTGAAAGAGCGCGAGGCGGAAGAAGTACAGGCCGGTGTCGTCTTCCGGTGCCTGGGCCAGCAGCGCCAGCGTGTCGCGCAGGCTGGCCGCGAGGTCGGCGCGCACGGCGGCTGCAGCGGGCAGGTCCAGCCGCCAGCGCGTGTCGTGCGCCACCAGGCTGGAGTGGTAGAGCGCATCGGCGTCCACACCGCGTGCGGTCTGGCGCGCCGGGCTGCGTGGGGCCTGCGGGTCGGCGTGCACGCCCAGGTGGCGCTGCGGGTTTCGCGCCAGCCACCAGTCGGCGAACCAGCCGATGTGGCCCAGCTCCCAGAGCGGCGGGTTCAGCTCGGGTGTGCAGGGCACGCGCAGGCCCGGGCCGAGCGCGGCCTCGCAGGCAGAAAACAGCGCCAGGCTGCGCGCGCGCGCGTCGCGCAGGGCGTCGGCCAGCGGCCCTTTGCCACCGCAGCGCGCAGCCTCGGCTTGGCACACAATCGCTGAACTCGGCTCCATGCTCATGAAAAAGCTTTCCCTGTGCATCGTCACCCCGGCCCTGGCCGACGCCAACAACGGCAACTGGCAGACCGCGCGCCGCTGGGCGCACATGCTCCGAGGGCATTATGCGGTTCGCATGGTGAAGCAGTGGCCCGATGCCAGAACCACCGACGACGGCACGGACATGCTGCTGGCGCTGCACGCGCGGCGTTCGGCCGCCAGTGTGGCCGCCTGGGCGCAGGCGCACCCGCGCAAACCGCTGCTGCTCGCGCTCACCGGCACCGACCTCTACCGCGACATCCAGAGCGACGCCAGCGCGCAGCGCTCGCTGGCGCTGGCGCACCGGCTGATCGTGCTGCAGGAGCTCGGCCCCATGGCCTTGCCAGAGGGCTTGCGTGACAAGTGCCGGGTGGTGTTCCAGTCCAGCACCCGGCGCCAGACGCTGGCCAAGACCACCGCCCACCTGCGCGCCCTCGTGGTCGGCCATCTGCGACGAAAAATCGCCGCAGACGGTGTGGGCGGCGGCGCGGCTGATCGGTCCTGACGAAGGCATCTTCATCGACCACATCGGCAACGCGCTGGACCCGCTGCTGGCCGACGCGGCCCGGGCCACGCAGCGCGATTGCCCGCCCTACCGCTGGCTCGGCGGCCTGCCGCACGCGGCCACGCGTGCCCGCATCCAGCGCGCCCATGTGCTGGTCCACCCCAGCCGCATGGAGGGCGGCGCCCACGTCATCATGGAGGCCGCGCAGAGTGGCACGCCGGTGCTGGCCTCGCGCATCGACGGCAACGTCGGCATGCTCGGTGCTGGCTACGGCGGCTACTTCCCGACCGGCGACGCTGTGGCGCTGGTGGCGCTGCTGCGCGACTGCCGCAGGGGCATCGGCAGCGGCAACGGCAAGCTCGCCACACTGCAAGCACAATGTGAAGCCCGCGTGCCGCTGTTTGAGCCCGCCGCCGAACAGGCGGCGCTGTTGTCGCTGCTGAACGAACGGCTGAACGAACGGCTGAGCGAACGGCTGGACCAGCGGCGCACACCCGACACGCAGACCCCATGAACGCATCCACCACACCCGCCACACCCGCCACACCCGCCCTCAACCAAGCCGCCCAGCCCCGCCTGACCAGCCTCTCGCACGGCGGCGGCTGTGGCTGCAAGATCGCACCCGGTGTGCTGAGCGAAATCCTCAAAGGCATGGCCGCCATGCCCATGCCCCCAGAGCTGCTGGTGGGCATCGAGACGGCGGACGATGCGGCGGTCTACCGGCTGAACGATGAGCAGGCGCTGATCGCCACCACCGACTTCTTCATGCCCATCGTGGACGACCCCTACGAGTTCGGCCGCATCGCCGCCACCAACGCCATCAGCGACGTCTACGCCATGGGCGGCACACCCATCATGGCGCTGGCCCTGGTGGGCATGCCGATCAGCGTGCTGAGTACCGAAACCATCGCCAGGATCCTGCAAGGCGGGCAGGACGTGTGCCGCGCCGCAGGCATCCCCATCGCGGGCGGCCACACCATCGATTCGGTCGAACCCATCTACGGCCTGGTCGCCATGGGTCTGGTGCACCCGAAGCGCGTCAAGCGCAACGCCGACGCCCAGGTGGGTGACCGCCTGATCCTGGGCAAGCCGATTGGCGTGGGCGTGCTCTCGGCCGCGCTGAAAAAAGACGCGCTGCCCGCCGAGGGCTACGCGCAGATGATCGCCAACACCACCCAGCTCAACACACCCGGTCCCGACCTGGCCAAGCTCGACGGTGTGCACGCGCTGACCGACATCACCGGCTTCGGCCTGGCCGGCCATGTGCTGGAGATGGCGCGCGGCTCCCACACCACGGTGCGCATCGACATGGCCCGTGTGCCGCTGATCACCGGCGTGCGCCAGCTGGCCGCCCAAGGCATGGTCACTGGCGCCAGCGGCCGCAACTGGGCCGCCTACGGCCACGAGGTGCGCCTGGGCGCGAAGCTGCAACCGGTGGACCAGGCCCTGCTGAGCGACCCGCAAACCAGCGGCGGCCTGCTGGTGGCCTGCGCGCCTGAAGCGGTGGCCGAGGTGCTGGCCCTCTTTGCGCGCCACGGTTTTGCGCAGGCCACCGAGGTGGGCGAGATCGTGGCCGCCCGCGCCGACGGCGTGCGGCTGCTGGTGGGCTGAGCGCGCTGCGCGACGGACCATGCAGGCGCTCGAACTCAAGATCCCGCCACCGGTGCTGGCGCTGCTGCTTGGCGCCACCGTGTGGTGGCTGGCGCCGCTGGGGCCTGCGGTGCCCTGGCCCGAGGGGCTGCGCATCGGTCTGGCCGTGCTGCTGGCACTGCTGGGCCTGGCGCTGGATTGTTCCGGGCTGGTGGCCTTTGTGCGGCGCCACACCACCATCAACCCGCTGAGCCCGCGCAAGAGCACGGCGCTGGTCACCACCGGCGTCTACCGCTTCACCCGCAACCCCATGTACCTGGGCATGGCCTGCCTGCTCACCGCCTGGGCGGTGTGGCTGGGCGCGCTGCTGCCGTTCGCGGCGCCGGTGCTGTTCGTGCTGCTCATCACCCGCCTCCAGATCCGGCCCGAAGAGCGGGTGCTCGCACAACTCTTCGGGCAGTCCTACACCGACTACACCCGGCGCGTGCGGCGCTGGCTCTGAGTCTGGGAACGCACCCTGACTCGCGTGATCGCCACCGTTGCCAGCCAGTTCGCCAGGGGCCACATCGCCGGCGTCATCCATCTGGACGGGCACTGAAGCCCGAGGTTCAGCCTCCCACCGGCGTGCACAGCTCCACCAGCACGCCGTCGGGGCAGCGCACGTAGGACACGACCTGCCCCCAGGGCTTGTGCACCGGCGGCGCCATCTCGCGCGCCCCGGTCGCCAGCGCCCTGGCGTGCGCGGTCGACACATCGTCCGTCACCAGCGCGAGTTCGAAACCCAGCGGTTGCGCTGACGTGTCCGCGTGTACATGCCCGCCGACAAAGTTCATGTCGCCCAGCGCGTGCGCGGCGAACGACAGCGTGGTCTCACCGGTGTCCAGCTCGCCGTAGCTGCCGCTCTCGTGCAGGAAGCGGCGTTGCAAGCCGAAGGCCTGCTCGAAGAAGGCCAGCGAGGCCGCGACGTCGGAAACATAAACGATGGTGTAACCGAGTTTCATGGGATTCTCCTGTCCGATTCCAGTGATCAGTCGGTCCACCCGCTTGACACGGTCACCGGGCGGCAAGACAAGGGCTTGAGCGGCAAGGGTTTCAACCGAGATGGTCCATCGGGCGCACCAGCGGTGCTGTTTGGGTGAAGGCGGCGCATCAGGCGCTGCGCTTGGGCGCGAATTTCATGCCGCAGGCAGCGTGTACCGGGCCATGAAGGCGCGGTCGATGCGGTCTTTCCAGCGCCAGACCCAGGCGCCCTCGGTGTGCAGCGGCCCCCAGCTGGCGATGGCGTGGCCCGCGCCGCACGAGAGCAGGTTGAGCGTGCGCTGCGGTGGGTGCCAGGCCTTGAGCGGCTGGCCCTGGTGGGCCGCCATGAGGTTGTGTGTGAGCGGCGGGCCGGCCCGCACGGCATAGACGCCGCTCTTGGGGTGCGGCGTGTCGGCGCGGCTGGCCACGTCGCCCGCAGCGAACACGTTGGGGTGGCTGCTGCTTTGCTGGCAGGCGTTGACCAGCACATGCCCGCTCTCGGACAGGGCCAGGCCGCTGCCCTGCAGCCACACCGGTGCGTGCGTGCCGATGGCGAGAATCGGCACGTCGCACGCCAGGCTGGCGCCGCTGCCCAGCTGCACCAGGCCCTTGTCGACGCCGGTGCAGACCTCGCGCAGCACGGTGATGCCACGGCGTTTGAGCTGGCGCAGCACGCGACGGCGCACACCTTCGGGGTAGTTGGCCGCAGGGTCGCCGCCACCGGTGATGAGGGTGAAGCTGGCGCCGGGCAAGCCCTGGCGGCGCAGGCACTGTTCGGCGGCGAACACGAGTTCGATACCGGCGGCGCCGGAGCCGATCACGGCGAGCGAGACCGCCTGTTTCTGTGCCAGCTCCAGCACCTGGGGCCAGAGCGCGGCAAAGCTTTCAATGGGCCGCACGATCAGCGCGTGCGCTGCGGCGCCGGGCATGTCGGCTTCCAGGCGCTGGCGGTCGATGATGGCGCCGGTGTCGATGGAGAGCAGGTGGTAGGGCAGGCTGGCCGGGGCCGCCTTGTTGCCACCGGCGGCGTCCAGCTGCACCGTCTGCTGGGCCAGGTCCAGCCCGGTGCAGCGGCCCTGCACCCAGCGCGCGCCCGCCGCTTTCACCAGAGGCTCCAGCGGAATCTGGCATTCGCTGGCGCTGTAGCGACCGGCCACCAGACCGGGCACCATGCCGCTGTAGGTCTGGAACGGGTAGGGCGTGAGCACGGTCACGTCCAGATCGGCCGGGCGGTGCCGGGCCAGTTGCGCCAGCACCTGCACATGGGCATGGCCGACGCCGAGCAGCAGGAGTTTTTTGATGCCGTGGTGCATGGTCCCCGATGTTACGGTGTGTCTCAGGGCGCTCCCGGTGCCCACCGCACATCGGCCACCCAGCCGCTGCTGCGGCTGGCGGTGTTGTCGCTGTCGGCACCGATCAGCATGGTGCTCACGCGCGGGGTGTCCGTGCCTGCGGGCAGTTCGTCGGCAAAGAGGGTGGCGAAGTCCTGCGCCAGGTCGCGGCGCTCGCTCACCCATTGGCCGGCGGGCGTCTCGCTGCCGCGCAGGCTGATGAAGCGCACGCGCCGCGTGTAGGGGTTGGCGCCCTGCAGACCGGCGGGCGCGGCGCTGTCCCACACGTAGCAGATCGTGGCCGCGGGCAGGGCTTCGCCGCTGACGCTGCGCGCGATGCGCAGCACGGTGCGTTCGACAAAGGGCACGCGTTCCAGTGGGTGGTTGAACATCGCACAGACCTTGAGCGCGGCGTCGTCGCCGGCCTTGCTGCGCAGATCGGGCGGCGCCTTGCCGCCGGTGAGCGGCTGGTCCAGCCGCCAGCGCCATTGCAGGTGGGCGGCTGGTGCACTGTTGAGGTCGTGCACCAGCGTGCCGTACGACGAGGCGGTGCTCACTTGCAGCGCGGCTTCGCCGTCCACACGGGCTGCGGTGAAGCGGGTGGCCGGCAGATCGGCGTGTTTTTTGGGGAAGCCGACGAAGCGCCAGGCCGGGTTGAGCGCGCCTTCGGCCTGCAGCAGCGGCGGCAGTGCCTGGGCCTGGGCCTGGGCCTGGGCCAAAGGCAGGGCGCAGGCGCTCAGCAAGGCGAAGGCTTTGATCGGGTGTCGCCCGCGATTCATCCGCGTCTCCAGTCGTGGAACTTTTTCACCCAGGCCAGCAGCTGCTGCGGCGCGTGGGCGCGCTTCCATTCGCCAGCGGCGTACTTGTTGGCCTCGGCCAGCGTGGGGTAGGTGTGGATGGTGCCCAGGATCTTGTTCAGGCCCAGGCCGTGTTTCATGGCCAGCACGTATTCGGCCAGCAAATCGGCCGCGTGGGTGCCGACGATGGTGACGCCCAATAGCTGGTCTTTGCCCGGCACGGTGAGCACCTTCACGAAGCCGTGGGCTTTGCGGTACGGCCCTTCATCGCAGATCGCGCGGTCCAGGTCGTCGATGCCGTACCTGGTGACCTCGTGGGGAATGTTCTTCTCTTTCGCTTCCTGCTCGTTGAGTCCCACGCGCGCCACCTCGGGGTCTATGAAGGTCGCCCAGGGAATGACCGAGTGGTCGGCCTTGAATTTTTTGAAGTCGCCGAACAGGGCGTTGACCGCCGCGTACCAGGCCTGGTGCGCCGCCACGTGGGTGAACTGGTACGGCCCGGCCACGTCGCCGGCGGCGTAGATGTTCGGGTAAATGGTCTGCAGGTACTCGTTGGTCTGGACGGTGCGGTTCGTCGGGATGCCCAGCTCTTCGAGGCCATAGCCGGTCAGGCGCGCGACGCGGCCGACAGCGCAGATGAGCTGGTCGAAGGAAAAGCGCTTCTCAGTGCCCTCGTGTTCAACGATCAGCACACCACCCGCCGTTCGGCCTGAGCCTGTCGAAGTGCCCGCGAGGCCTTCGACAGGCTCAGGCCGAACGGGGAGAGGCTCCATGCCAACGGGATGTGGCTCCACGCGCAGCGCCTTGTGGCCGGTGAGCACCGCCACCCCATCAGCCTCCAGCGAAGCCTGGGCCAGCGCGCTCACCTCGTCGTCTTCCCGGCTCATGATGCGCGGCGCCATCTCGACCTGCGTCACCTGCGAACCGAGCCGCGCGAAGGCCTGCGCCAGCTCGCAGCCGATGGGGCCGCCGCCCAGCACCACCAGGCGTTTGGGCACTTCATCGAGTTTCGCGAACTCGTCCCACAGCGTGTCGCTGGTGACGCAGCCCACATCGTCCAGCCCCGGCAGCGGCGGCACGAAGGGCCGGGCACCGGCGGCGATCACGATGCTGCGCGCGGTGAGTCTTTGCGTGCCGCCGCCGTTCAGCGCGATCTCCACCGTCCACGGGTTCACCAGTTTCGCGTACCCCTGCAGCACCTCCACGCCCAGGCTGGTGTAACGCTCCACGCTGTCGTGCGGCTCGATGGCCTTGATCACGTCGTGGATGCGCTGCATCACCGTCTTGAAGCTGAAGGTGGGCGTGGTGTCGGTCAGGCCGTGGTTCGAGGCGTGGCGCATCTGGTGCGCCAGCCTGGCGCTCTTGATCAGCGCCTTGCTCGGCACGCAGCCGACGTTCAGGCAGTCGCCGCCCATCTTGTGCGCTTCGATCAGCGTCACACGGGCCTTGACGGCGGCGGCGATGTAGGCCGACACCAGACCGCCCGCGCCCGCGCCGATCACGATCAGGTTGCGGTCAAAACTTTTCGGGCGCACGCTGGCCCACTGCGCGTAGACCTTGCGCTTTTGCACCGCCTCGACCACCTTGCGTGCGATCAGCGGAAACAGGCCCAGCAGCACGAAGCTGCCCAGCAGGTCAGGGCTGAGGATGCCTTGCAGCGATTCCAGCTGGCCCAGTTGCGTGCCCGCGTTCACGTACACCGCGGTGCCGGCCAGCATGCCGAGCTGGCTGACCCAGTAAAACGTCCAGACCTTCATGCTCGTCAGGCCGATCAGCAGGTTGATGACGAAGAACGGCACGACCGGGATCAGGCGCAGCGTGAACAGGTAGAAGGCGCCGTCTTTCTGGATGCCTTTGTCGACCTCGGCCAGGCGCTGGCCGAAGCGGCTTTGCACGCTGTCGCGCAGCAGGAAGCGCGCGGTGAGGAAGGCCAGCGTGGCGCCGATGCTGGACGCGAACGACACCAGCAGCAGGCCCCAGCCCAGGCCGAAGATGGCGCCACCAGCCAGCGTGACGATGGTGGCGCCCGGCAGCGAGAGCGCGGTGACCGCCACGTAAACCAGGAAGAAGCCCAGCGCCAGTGGCAGCGGCTGCTGCGCGCGCAGTTCGGCCAAGCGCGCCTGGCTGTCTTTGAGAAAGTCGAGGCTGAAGTAGCGGTCCAGGCCGAAAGCGAAAAACGCCACGATGCCCAGCAGCACGGCGATCAGAAGGGCGACTTTGCGCAGGTTCACGACCATTCCTTGTGGTTATGTGGGAAGTGGGTCGCCACAGGCCGCCCATTCTTACACCGAAGTGGCTCAGCCAAACCGCTGCCAGCCCCAGCCGATGCGCAGCACGGTGGTGATGCCGCACAACACCGCGAAGCCGTAGGCGATCTGCGGGAACCACTGCGGCCACAGGCACATGGCGGCGAAGGCGGCGATGGTCTCGGTGGCCTCGGTCAGGCCACCCAGGAAGTAGAAGCTCTTGTCGGGGAGCGCGACCGAGTGCAGCTTCTGTTTCTCCGCCACGACGGCAAACGCCAGAAAACTGCTGCCGGTGCCGATGAAGCTGGCCAGCAGCACGGCCGCGGGCAGGGCGTTGGCGGCGGGATCGGCCAGCGCAAAGGCCAGCGGAATGGCGGCGTAGAACAGAAAGTCCAGCGTGATGTCCAGAAAGCCGCCGCGGTCGGTGGGCTGGGTGGCGCGGGCCACGGCGCCGTCCAGCCCGTCCAGCAGGCGCGAGAGCAGCAGCAGCGCCAGGCCTGGCAGGTAGTGCTGCAAGGCAATGGCACCGGCGGCGAGCAGGCCGATGGCCAAGCCGGTGAAGCTGATCGCGTCGGCCCCCACACCCAGGCGCACCAGGCCACGCGCGGCCCGCGTCATGAGCGGGCGCAGCGCTTGCTGAATGGCCTTATCCAGCATGGGCCAGTTCCACCACCAGGGCCGGGTCGGCGATGTCGGCCGCGTCGTGCGTCACCAGCACGGCGGGGATGCGGCGCGCGCGGATGTGCTCGAACACGAAGGCGCGGAACTGCTCGCGCAACGCGGCGTCGAGCTTGGAAAACGGCTCGTCGAGCAGCAGCGCTTTGGGCTGCGCCAGCAGGGCGCGCATGAGCGCCACACGCGCGCGCTGCCCGCCCGAGAGCGTGGCCGGGTCGCGCGCGCCGTAGCCGGGCAGGCCGACTTCTTCCAGCGCCTGCTGCACGGCGGCCAGGCGCTGCGCGCGCGCGCCGGGTGGTACGGCGAACAACAGATTCTCGGCCACCGTCAGGTGGGCAAACAGCAAGGCATCCTGGAACAGCAGGCCGATGCCACGTTGCGCCGTCGGGCGGTGGGTGATGTCTTCGCCGTCGAGTCGCACCGAGCCTGCGCAACACAGCGCTTCCGCGCCTTCGGCCACACTGCCCAGCGTGCCTGCGATGGCCGCCAGCACCGAGCTTTTGCCGCTGCCGCTGGCGCCCATGAGCGTGAGGATTTGCCCCGGCTGCACCTCGAAACGCAGGTCTTGAACCAGCGTCCCTGGTGCGCTGCGCAGGAGCCGACCGGATTGGGGAGTCCGACAGGCTCCCAGGGTGGCGATGTGGACCGAGAGCGTCATGCTGCGACTGTAAAGCGGCGCGGCCGACCGACCCAGGCGGCCAGTGCGAAGGCCAGCACCGGCAGCAGAAACTGCAAGCCAGCGTAGGCGCTGGTGAGCGAGCGCTGCGCGCCGGTGGCGAGCGTGACGGCTTCGGTGGTGACGCTGGCGAAACGGCCCGCCCCCACGTACAGCGTGGGCAGGTACTGCGCCACGCTGACCGCAAAGCCCACCGCCGCACTGGCCGCGAGCGCACGGCGCAGCAACGGCCATTTGACCCGCAGCAGGAACTGCCAGCGCCCGTGGCCCAGGCTGGCCGACAGCGCGGCGCAGCGCGGGTCGAACCCGAGATAGGCGGGCGAGAGCGCGAGCAGCACATAGGGCAGCACCATGAGCGTGTGCGCCAGCAGCAGGCCGCTCCACTGGCCTTCGAGCCGCAACCACAACGTCAGGCTGTACAGCCCCACCACCCACAGCACGGCGGGCAGCACCAGCGGCAGGTAGAGCAGCGGGCGCAGGGCAGCGTCCCAGCGGCGCGGCGCGAATTCGAGCCAGGCCACGCTCCAGGCCAGCGCCAGCGCGCTGGAAGCGAGCGCGAGGAACAGTGTGGTGGCGATGGTGCTGCGGCTGGCCCAGACGCTGTGCCAGGCTTGCCCCGTCAAGGCTTCGGGCCAGAGCGCGGGGAACGGCCAGACACCGGCCACGCTGCCAACGGCCAGGGCCAGCAGCACGGCGGCGTAGAGGGAGGCCAGCAGCAGGGCGCCCAGCGGCAGGCGGTTGGCGCGCGGGCCCTCACCCCCGCCCTCACCCCCGCCCTCTCCCAGGGGGAGAGGGGGCAAGACATTGCGTCGGCCTGCACCCTTGCCTGCTCCCGGCGGGGGAAGGGAGCAGGCGCCGCGCTGGCCGTTGCCCTGGCGTGTGCGGTGCATGGCGATGGCATGCAGTGCGCGCCAGCCCAGTGCACTCAGCAGCACCGCCAGCGCCAGCACGCCACCCGCTGCCGCCCCTTGCGCGTTGGTGGCGATGTCCGCGTCCTGCAGCCACTGCCAGGCCAGCACGGCCAGCGTGGGCGGTGCGGCCGGGCCGATGACCAGCGCCATGTCCACCACCGTGAGGCCATACGCCAGCACCGCGAGCAGCGGCCAGTACAGGCGGGCGCTGAGTTGTGGCCAGACCACGCGCCACCAGGCGCGCTGCGGGCTGTAGCCCAGCGTCTGCGCCAGCGCGTGCTCGGCGCGCCAGCGCTGGCGCACATCGTCGCGCTGCAGCTGGGTGGCGGCGGTCCAGAGCAGGAAGGGGATTTCTTTCGCGGTCAGCGCCGCGATCAGGCCCAGGCCCCAGGGGTCTTGCGTGGTCGGCCAGGGCGGCGGGAATTCAAAACCGGTGAGCCAGGGCGAGAGCGCGCGCAGCAACCAGCCACTGGGTGCCAGCAGAAAAGCCAGCCCGATGGCGAAGGCCGCGTGCGGCGTGGCCAGCATCACCGGCAGTCCGCGCAGCAACCGGTCGAGTGTTTGCCGAACGAAGCCCTGCGCCAGCAGCGCTGCGGCGCCCCACCAGGCGAGCACGGTGGAGGCCAGGCCGGTCCACAGGCTCAGGCCCAGCGCGAGGGGCCATTGGGGGTCTTGTGCCAGTGCACGCCAGGCGCTTGCATCGAACAAGGCACCGAGCGCCAGCGCCGCTGCAGCCAGCAGCGGCAGGGCCGCCAGCAGCAGCAGGGCGGCAACGGCCAGACGGCGCATGGAGGGTGGAGCGTCAGGACCCACCGTATCGGCGTGCCCACTCCTTTTCCAGCGGGTCCACCCAGCTGGAATGAGGCTCGGGCAATGCGGGCGCGGTCTGCTGGACCTGGCCGGGCAGCGGTGCGGCATTGAACAGAGCGCGTTCGGCGGCCGACAGTTTCGCGACGTCGAGCACGGTCGGGTCGCCCCAGTGCTGGATGTCGGCCTTGCGTGCCTGGGCCTTGGGCGAGAGCAGGAAGTTCGCCACCACCATGGCGCCGGCGCGGGCCGACGCGTTGTAGGGGATGGCAACGAAGTGCGTATTGCCCACCGTGCCCTTGGCGAACTGCCAGCTGGTGGTGCTGGCGGGCAGGCGCCTGGCAGCGATTTCGTTGGCCGCTTCGTTCGGGTTGAACGTGATGCCGATCAGCAGCTCGCCGTCGCTCACCATCTGGCGGATGGCGCCGGCGCTGGCCGGGAACTGCTTGCCGCCGCGCCACAGGTGTGGGTGCAGCGCGTCGAGGTAGGCCCACAGCGGCGCGGTGGTGGCGGCAAAGGCCGCGGGCGTGAACGGACGGGCCAGGGCCGCGGCGTTGGTGGTGTGTTCGATCAGCGCCTGCTTGACGAAGGTGGTGCCGTGGAAAGCCGGTGGGCGCGGATAGCTGATGCGCCCGGGCTGCTGGCGCGCCAGGGCCAGCAATTCAGCGCTGCTCTGGGGCGGCTGGGGCAGGCGTTTGCGGTCGGCGAAGAAGGTCAGCTGGGCCATGCCCCAGGGGGATTCGAGGCCGTCGGTGGGGACCGAAAAATCGCTCAGCGTGGTCGGCTTGCCGACCGTGTCCACATAGGCGAAGTTCGGCAGGCTGTGAGCGAAGGGAGCCCCCAGCAGGGCCTCGCGCTTCATGGCGGCGAAGTTTTCGCCATTGATCCAGATCAGGTCCACCGTGCCTTCGCCGCTCTGGCGGCCTGCGGCCTTCTCGGTGCGCACGCGCTTGACCACGTCGGCCGCGTCGCTGATCTTCACGTGCTCCAGCTTCACGCCGTGGGCCGCCAGGATCTCGCTGGCGGCCCACTGGATGTAGGCGTTGATCTGTTCGCTGCCGGCCCAGGCATTGAAGTAGACGGTCTGGCCGCGCGCGGCCTTTTCGACCTCGGCCCAGGCGGGGGCGGGGGCCTGCGCCCAGGCGGGTTGCAGGGCGCTGGCGACGGCGGCGCCTGCGGCCAGAATCAGTTGGCGGCGACTGTAGGCCAGGTGTGCAGCGGGGATCGTCACGTTGTGGTCTCCAGAATGGATGGAAGGGCGCTGTCCCAAATTGTCCATGAAGCGCTAAAGTGCAGCCATGTCAAGGGACGCACGCCCGGCTGTTCGGCGTCAAGCCGCTCGCTTGACGCAGCGGGAACCCGGGACCACCCAGCGCGCTCCCACGGGTTCCACTCCTGGAGTTGCCATGCACATGCCCCGCCCACTTGCTGCCCTCACCCTGGCGCTGTTCGCGTCGGTGGCCCATGCCCAGACACCCGCGCTGCGCGCCGAGCTGGTGGCCAGCGGGCTGGAAAACCCCTGGGGTCTGGCCTTCATCGACGGCGGGCGCATGCTGGTGACCGAGCGCCCCGGTCGCCTGCGCGTGGTGCAACCCGATGGCCGCGTGGGCGATCCGGTGACCGGCGTGCCGACGGTGGAAGCGGCCGGGCAGGGCGGCCTGCTCGACGTGGCGACCGACCGCGACTTCGCGCGCAACCGCACCGTCTACCTCTGCTACTCGGAGCCCGGCCCCGGTGGCAGCAGCACGGCGCTGGCCCGGGCGCGGCTGTCGGTCGATGCGGCGCGGCTGGAAGACGTGAAGGTGATCTTCAGCCAGCAACCCAAGGTCAGCAGCCGGTTGCACTTTGGTTGCCGCATCGCCGAGGCGACCGACGGCACGCTCTTCCTCACCCTGGGCGACCGCTTCCACCGCATGCGGGACGCGCAGACGCTGGACAACCACCACGGCAAGGTGGTGCGCATCCACAAGGACGGCACGGTGCCGCCCGACAACCCGTTCGTGAACCGCACCGGCGCGCGGCCCGAAATCTGGAGCATCGGCCACCGCAATGTGCAGGGTGCGGCGATCGGGCCCGACGGTCGCCTGTGGACCAGCGAACACGGCCCGCAAGGTGGCGACGAAATCAACCGCCCCGAGGCGGGCAAGAATCACGGCTGGCCGGTCATCACCCACGGCGAGAACTATGGCGGCGGCGCGATTGGCGAAGGCATCACGCAAAAGACCGGCATGGAGCAGCCGCTGCACCAGTGGACGCCGTCGATGGCACCGGCGGGCATGAGTTTTGTGAGCACCGACCGCTACGGAGCAGGCTTCAAGGGCAGCCTGCTGGTGGCCTCGCTCAAGTTCCGCTACCTGTCGCGGCTGGTGCTCGATGGCAGCCGGGTGGTGCGCGAGGACAGGCTGCTGCCCGACATTGGCCAGCGCCTGCGCGACGTGGCCGAGGCGCCGGACGGCACGCTCTGGCTGCTGACCGACGAGCGCAATGGCCAGCTGCTGCGCCTGCGCACGCACTGACCCTGCAGCCGGGCGCGTTCAGCGCGTCAGCCAGCGCCGCGTGCCGTGGCTGGCGGCGTCCACCACGGCCACCATCAGCAGCATGGCGCCCAGGATGGTGGCGGTCTTGCCCATCTGGAACAGGCCCATGTGGAAGGCCAGCAACTGGCCCAGGCCGCCCGCACCCACCACGCCCAGCACGGCGGCGGCGCGGATGTTGTTTTCCCAGCGGTAGAGCGTGTAGCTCATGAGCTGCGGCAGCACCTGCGGCAGCGTGGCATACAGGAACACGCGGCCATGGCCCACGCCGTGGGTGCGCAGCGCGGCGGCGGGGCCGGGCGGTGCGTTTTCAATCGCTTCGGCAAACAGCCGGCCCAGCACACCGGTGGTGTGCAGCGCCAGCGCCAGCGTGCCGGCGAACGGCCCCAGCCCGGCGGAAATCAGCAGCAGCGCGGCCCACACCAGTTCGGGGATGCTGCGCAGCGCGTTCAGAACCAGCCGGGTGGGCGCGCGCGCCAGCGCGGTGTGCCCTTCATGCAGACGGCTGGCGGGCAGCGCCAGCGCCAGGCCCGCCAGCGCCGCCAGCCCGGTGCCCAGCGCCGACATGGCCAGCGTTTCCCAGGCCCCCACGGCGACTTTTTTCAGGAACTCGGGCGAGCTGTCGGGCGGGAAAAACTCGGCCAGAAAACGGCCCATGCTGCGCAGCGCGTCCAGCGACAGGAACTGCGCCCATTGCAGGTCCAGCGACCAGAAGCTGGCCACCACCAGGAGCAGCAGCCCGAGCGTGAACCAGCAGGCCTTGCAGCGCGCATCAAACAGCGGCGGCGGCAGTTTGTAGGGCGGGTTGGCGGCGGACGGCAGCTTCATGGCGCAGGCGGCCTCCATCCCGGCCTTCCCCCAGCGGGGGAAGGAGGAAACCCCAGCAGCCGAATGTCCCCACGCCCTCCCCCGCTGGGGGAGGGCTGGGGTGGGGGCGCGCCAGTCGGCAAAGCCACTTTCATCCCAATGCTTTTCTGAGCCAGGCACTCACACGGTCAGCGAACGCCACCAGCGCGATGAACACCAGCAGCATGCTGGCCACTTCGCCGCCGTTGAACATCTTCATCGAGTTGTCCAGCTGCTGGCCCAGGCCGCCGGCGCCCACGAACCCCAGCACCACCGAGCTGCGGATGGCGCATTCCCAGCGGTACACGGTGTAGCTGGTCAGCTCGGCGGCGTTGGTCGGCAGCAGGCCATACAAAAATGCCTGCAGGCGCGAGCTGCCGTTGCGCAGCAGGTTCTGCGTGGTGTGGGTCTCGCCGCTTTCCAGGATTTCGCCGTACACCTTGCCCAGCATGCCGCTGTAGGTCAATGCAATGGCCAGCACACCGGCGGTGGGGCCGAGACCGACCACACGCACGAACACCAGCGCCCACACCAGCTCCGGGATGCTGCGCAGCACGATCAGCAGCCAGCGCACCGCCTGGCGCAGCCAGAACGGGCCGCGCGCCATGCGGCCCGAGAGCGCCGAGATCGACAGCACCCGCGTGCTGATGAGGGTCAGCGGTATCGCCACCCCGAGCGCCAGCGTCACGCCTGCGGTGGCCATGGCCACGGTGCGCCAGGTCTCTTTGGCCACCATCAGCAAAAATTCGCCGTCGTGCACCAGCGGCCAGAAACTGGCGATGAACTGCGCGCTGATCCTGAGGTTGTCGGGCTCCAGCAGCACCCAGGGCCTGAACTCGGTGGCCACGCCCAGCGGCCACAGCAGCACACCGATGGCCAGCAGCCAGAACACGCGGCCCTGCCAGGCCGGGTCGCGCGTAGGGGCGGTGCGCAGCGCTGGATTCATCACCGGCAATGCATCACAACTGGTTGTGGTCCTTGTGCATCGTCGGGAACGACGACGGGGACCTCGCCACGCAGCTCGTGCTCGAACTGCTGGTACAGCGCCGCCAGCCGCTCGCGCGTCACCGCAGCGGCCGGCAGGTCGAAGGCCAGTTGCCCGCCGCGCAGGCCGATGATGCGCGGGAAATGCGCCAGCGCCACGTCCACCTGGTGCAGCGTGGCCACCAGCGTGGCGCCGCGCTCGCGCGCCCCGTTCACCAGGGTGGTGATGGCCTGGCGGGACCGTGTCGGGTCCAGCGCCGACAAAGGTTCGTCGATCAGCAACAACGTGGCCCCCACGCTGGCCGCTGCGCGTGCTGCGCTGCCCCCCAAGGGGGCTGGCCTGGCTTGGGGCGGCCCTGCGCTGCGGCCGTCATGCGCCGACCCCATGGCCAAAATCGCGCGCGACAAACCCACGCGCTGGCGCTCGCCGCCCGAGAGCCGGTCCACCCGCTCGAACAGTTTGTCGGCCAGGTCGAAGCGCTCCAGCGCCTCGAACGCGGCCGGGATGTCGGCCGGGTAGAACAGCGAGCGCAGGCTTGACAGAAGGCCCATGGTCGGCAGGCGCCCGGCCAGCACGGCGGTGACCACGCGCTGGCGCGGCGGCAGCGGCGGCACCTGGGGCGCCAGGAACAAGCGCCCGCGCAGGCGCTGCAAGGCGCTGCGCGGCAGTTGCCAGGGCTGTTGCCCGTCCAGCCGCACCGTGCCGGCCGACGGCGGCAGCGCGCAGGCCAGCACCTGCAGCAGCGTGGTCTTGCCCGCGCCGCTGGGGCCGATCACCGCCACCTGCTCGCCCGCACCGATCCGCAGCGACAGCTCGCGGATGGCAGGGGCCACGCCCGCGCGCGCAGCCGGGTGGCGCGCCGACAGTGCCAGGAGTTCGAGCTTCAAGCCGCTGGTCTCCGCACCACCTCAGAGCAGACCGGCGCTGCGCGCAGCCGCTTCCAGGCCCTTGTAGTTCTCGGGTCTGGTCTCGATGTAGCGCGTGGCGCGGTTCAGGCGCAGGATCTCGGCGTGCTCGGGGTTGGCCGGGTTCAGCGCCAGCAGCGCGGCCTTGAGTCGGGCCTGCTGTTCGGCCGGCATGTCGGCGTGCACCGACCAGTTGTAGTTGAAGTAACCCGGCGTGGTGTAGAACACGTCCACAGCCTTGGTGTCGACCCGGTTCTCGGTCACGAACTTGCGCCAGACCGTGATGTCCAGCGCGGCGGCGTCCACCTTGCCGCTGACCACCGAGGCGATGGTCGCGTCGTGCGCGCCGCTGTAGGCGATGCGGCGGAAATCCTTCTCGGGGTTGATGTTGGCGGCCAGCAGGAAGCTGCGCGGCATCAGGTGGCCCGAGGTGCTGCTCTGCGAACCGAAGCTGATCTGCTTGCCCTTCATGTCGGCCAGGGTCTTGATGCCCGAATCGGTCTTGGCGATGAACACCGACTGGAACCTGGTGTCTTCCTCGCGCTGGGCCAGCGGCACGATCTTGCCGCCCGAGCGCAGGTTGGCCTGCACATGGGTGAAGCCACCGAACCAGACCACGTCCACCTTCTTGTTCACCAGCGCCTCCACGGCGGCCGGGTAGTCGTTCACCGGGGTGAACTCGACCTTCATGCCCATGGCCTGTTCCAGGTAACTGGCCAGCGGCGTGAACTTGCGGATCTGCTCGGTGGCGGCTTCTTCGGGGATGGTGGTCACGCGCAGGACCTGCTGGGCCTGGGCCAGGCTGGCGATGCCGGTGGTGGCGAGCACGGCGCAGGTCAAGAGTGCGCGGCGGGTGCGGGAGATGTTCATGGGTTTCATGGGTGTATCCGGTCAAGAGGGATAAGGGAGCCGGTATTAGAACCCCTGAGGGCTGCCATGCGTCCGAGCAGGGGCTTGGGACGTGCGGCACGGGGTGCGCCGGTTTATAAAGCGGTGCGACCCTGTCCGCCGGAGAATCCATGCCCCCACCGCCCCACGCTGCGCCGCAGTTCATTCAACTGCACCAGACCGACGCCGCCGCCGTGCGTGCCGAACTGGCCGCCGGTCTGCTGGCGCAACCGGCCCAGGTGGCGCCCAAGTTCTTCTACGACGCGCTCGGCTCGCGCCTGTTTGACGCCATCACCGAGCTGACCGAGTACTACCCCACGCGCACCGAGGCGGCCATCTTTGCGCAGCACGGCGCCGTCATGGCGCAAAGCGTGTCGGCCGGTTCGGTGCTGGTGGACCTGGGCGCGGGCAGTTGCGCCAAGGCCGCGGGGCTGTTCCCGGTGCTGCGGCCAGCGGCCTATGTGGCGGTGGACATTTCGGTGCGCTACCTGCGCGAGTCCATGGGCGAGCTGCAGCAGCGCCACCGGGCGGTGCCCATGCTGGGGCTGGGCATGGATTTTTCCAGCACGCTGGCACTGCCCGTGTCGGCCAGCGACTGGCTGGAGCGGCACGACCTCATGGTTGCGCCGCGGTGCGTGTTCTACCCCGGCTCCAGCATCGGCAACTTCAGTCCGGCGCAAGCACAAACCCTGCTGCGCCAGGCGCATGCGCTGTGCGCGGCGGGCGGGCCGGGCGGCGGCATCCTGATCGGCGTCGACCGGGTGAAGGACAAAGCCATTCTGGAGCCCGCCTACGACGACCCGCTGGGCGTGACCGTGGCCTTCAACCGCAACCTGCTGCTGCGCACCAACGCCTTGCTGGGCACCGACTTCGCGCCCGCGCGCTGGCGCCATGTGGCGTTCTTCAACGAGGCCGATTCGCGCATCGAGATGCACCTGCAGGCCGAGGGCGCGCAGACCGTGCGCTGGCCCGGCGGCGCGCGCGCCTTTGCCGACGGCGAGCGGCTGCACACCGAGAACTCGTACAAATGGCAGCCGAGCGATTTTGACGCGCTGCTGCGCGCGGCGGGCTTTGGTCCGGTCACCCACTGGACCGATGCACGCGGCTGGTTCAGTGTGTTCTGGGGCCCTGCCTGAGGGCCGCAAACCAGAGCGACGGATTCGGCCTTGCCTCCAGTTGCCTCCAGTTGCCTCTAATACACCAGCCGCTCC
>PNMN01000012.1 GCA_013823655.1 Comamonadaceae bacterium
AAGCCGCGCGGCGAGCGCCCGAGCGAGGCGCAGATCAAACAGAAAGTGACCGACCTGCTCAAGCTGGTGCAGCTGGACTGGATCGCCGACCGCTTCCCCTCGCAGCTCTCCGGCGGCCAGCGCCAGCGCATCGCCCTGGCGCGCGCGCTGGCGGTGGAACCCAAGGTGCTGCTGCTCGACGAGCCCTTTGGCGCCCTCGACGCCAAGGTGCGCAAGGAACTGCGCCGCTGGCTGCGCCGCCTGCACGACGAGCTGCACGTCACCAGCATCTTCGTCACGCACGACCAGGAAGAGGCGCTGGAAGTGGCCGACCGCGTGGTGCTGATGAACCAGGGTGTGATCGAACAGGTGGGCTCGCCGCAAGACGTGTGGGACCACCCGGCCAGCCCGTTCGTGTACGGCTTCCTGGGCGACGTGAACCTGTTCCACGGCCGCGCGCACGAAGGCCACATCTTCCTGGGTGATCATCTGGATGGCGTGGCCATCGACACGCCCGAGCACGCGAGCGCCCAGAACGCGCAGGCGTTTGCCTACGTGCGCCCGCACGATCTGGACGTGCACCGCTACCAGAAGGGTGCCGATGTGGACGCGGCGGGTCGGCCGCAGGGCATCGTGGCGCGGCTGGACCGCGCGGTGGTGGTCGGCCCCATCGCGCGGCTGGAACTGATGCCGGTGGACGCGGCACCGCGCGCCGGGCACGACCCGCTGATCGAGGCGCAGATCCCGGCCCAGCAGTTCCGCGACATGGGTTTCAAGGAAGGCGAGACGCTGGTGGTCTCGCCGCGCAAGGCGCGCGTGTTCTTGCAGCCCGAAAAGGCCTGACGCTCAGCGTGCCCGCTGGGCTGGTTGAAATAGGCCGCGACCGTGGGGTGCGGGTGGTGCGAGAGCGCGTCCATCGTGTCCAGCGCGATGGCGCGCGCCAGCGCCGCGCGCTTGAGCATGCCGCCGCTCAGTTCGCTGGGCCACTTGAACCCGGCTTCGGGCGGCAGGCGTCCATCGCGAGCCGCTCACAACGCAGGGCGTCCAGTGGCTGACCGGCCTGTCTGAAGCGGGCTGCGGCCGCCGTGAATTGCCTCACCGCCTCATCGGTGCGTGGCGTCCGCGCGGCTGCGATGTGGCCCTTCACCTCTTCGTGCGCCGCGTACCACGCGGGCAGCCGCATGACCACATTGGCGAGGTAGGCACACTGTTCCTCATGCTGGTCGGCCAGGGCCAGTTCGCCTGCGCGCGCCGCCGCAATCGCCGCCGGCACGGCGAAGGTGATGCGGCAGCCAGGGCAGGTTTCCAGCGGGCCGCGCACCGATTCGCTGGCGTCTTCCATCACGTACAGCGCGGCGGCGGGATCGTCCCGGTGCAGGTTGATGCGGGTTCCGTAAATGCGGTCCATGAGGTGAAATCCGATGTCCGTCTGGCGTGCCACATCGAGCGCTTCATCGATGAGCGCGCGGGCTTCGTCGCGCCGGCCTTCGTGCAGCGACACCTCGGCCAGGCGCTGCAGCGACAAGGCTTCGCCCACCGAGCCTCCGATGGTCCTGTGCAGGCGGGAGCCTTCGCGCAAGTGCGCGCGCGCCGCCACCAGATCGCCCGCCAGCCACTCGGCCTCGCCGCGCAGGGTGATGCCAAATGCATGACCGCGCGCAGCGCCCAGGCGCTGGGCCTCGGTGGCCAGCGCATCGGCAAATTCGATCACTTCGGCATACGGACGGGCACCGTACAGAAAGCGCTGCGTGATGCACAAGTGGCCGTCGAACACCCGCAGGGCCAGGTGCGGCACATGGCTGGTTTCCTGCAAATCGGCCCACACGCTGCGGTGCAGCTCGCCGCGCGCATGCGCTGCGGCCGCCTGTGCCCAGGAGGCAATCACCAGCGACGCGGTGTCGCCCGATTCCAGCGCCAGCCGGCGCGCCACGGCGGCTTTGGCGGTTCCCATGGCCGGGTGGGCGGCGCCAAGCGCGGCCGCGCCCGCATAGGCCAGGGCTTCGCTCAGGCGACCGTCCACGGACGTGGGCAACACACCTTGCAGCGCTTCCAGCGCGCCCTTGGGATCACCTTGTTTCACCTGGGCCAGCGCGGCCTTGGCGAGCAGGTTGTGGCTGTCGGGCTCGCCAGCGGCCTGGGCGGCCAGGCGGTACGCCGCCATGGCGGCCGGGTCGCCCATGGCGTCCAGCGATTCGGCGCGCAGGCGCAATGCTTCGGCATGCCCGGGCTGGAACGCGAGCACCGGGGCGAGGTGGCGCAAAGCATCGCTGAAGGCCGCGAGGCGCGCGGCGTCGCGCGCGGCGGCCAGCAGCCAGGGCATGGCGTCGCTCGGCCGACCGCCTTCCTGCCAGTGGCGGGCGACGTTGGCCGGCACCGCGTCCATGTCGGCCAGCTGTGCGGCGATCTCGCGGTGCATCTTCAGGCGATGGTGGGGTGGCACCAGGTCCAGCAGCGCCTGGCGCACCAGTTCGTGGCGGAAACGGTAGCGGCCGCCCGCGAACACCAGGACCCTGGCTTCCAGCGCGCGGTCGAGCGCGGCATGGGTGGGCACCAGCGCCAGCGTCGCCAGCGCCTCCACCGTGCGAACGCTCCATTCGCCGCCGCTCAATGCCAGCCAGCGCAGCAGCGCCAGGGCGTCCGGTGGCACATCGCACAGCCGCCCGGTGATGGCTTCGGCCGCATTGCCGGACAAGCGCTTGCCGTCGCCCCCCCAGCAACGCGCCAGCTCGATGGCGGCAAACGGGTTGCCGTCGGCGGCCTGCACGATGCGATCCACCTCGGCGTCGGGCAAGGGCGCTGGCAGCGCCAGGCTCACCAGACGGCGGCTTTCTTCGGCGCCCATCGGTTCCAGATCGAGCGGGCACAACACGCCAGCGCGCTGCAGCCGCGCCACGCCACGCCCCAGTGCGGTGGTCACGGCCACCGGCCGGGTGGCGATGAGCAGGCACAGCGGCCCACCCGCCATGGCCAGTTGCACCAACACCTCGACATCGGCATCGTCGATCAGGTGGGCATCGTCCACCTGCAACAAGATGTCGGTGTCGGGCGCGGTCGCCAGCAACAGCCGCCGAACGGCACCGACCACCTGATGCCGTCCCAGCGGTCCCTTCGCCTCGCTGGCGGGCGCGGCCAGCGGGCTCAGCAAGGCCAGCACGGCGCGGGCCGGTGGGCCGATGCGGTCGAGCACGCTGCGGTCTTCCAGCATCACGCGCTCGGCAATCGATGCCATGGCGCCATAGGCCCGGCCAGTGTCTGCGGCATCCAGCCGCACCACCGTCCAGCCCCGGCGGCGCGCCTGGGCGCAGATCTCGGTGCACAGCGCGCTCTTGCCCACGCCGGCAGGCCCGCGCAACACGACGCCGCCGGGTCGTTGGCCGACCGGCATGCCCAGCCAGGCCGTCACCTGGCCGAGCGCCTGCGAGCGCCCCACGAAGGGCGGTCCCACGGCTTGCAGGCCGGCCACGCAGCGCTCGTACACCGCCTCGGTGCGCGGGTCGGGCGTCACACCCAGGGACTGTTGCAGCGACTCGCGCAGGCGGCTGTACCAGCGCAAAGCGGCAGCGCGGTTGCCGGCGTCCAGTTCGCGCTGCATCAGCGCCCGATGCGCGGCCTCGTCGGTCGGCTCATGCTGGGTCAGGCGCTCCCACTGGGCGCTGGTGCGCAGCAGATCCAGGTAGAGCGCGCGCAGGCGTTCGCGGTGGGGCTCGGTCCAGGCCTCGTAGCGGGCGCCCGGCAGCAAGTCGCCGCCATAGTCGCTGGCCACGTCCGCGCATTCGGCCGGGTCACGAAGGCGCAAGGCCACCGATGCGCGGGCCTCGAAGGTGTCGGTGTCGACCACCACGGGGCGCTCGGACCAGAGCACCAGCTCGCCGGCCTGCAAGGTGATGGCGTCGTGTCGGCCCAGCGCCTGCCGGCCATGGTGCATGGCCTTGCGCAGGTTGGCGGCGCCGGCCTCCGGATCCAGCTGTGGCCACAAGGCGTCGATGGCGAGGTCCCGCGAGATGCGGTGGCCCGGCTGCAGGCAGAGCATCTGCACCAGGTGGGTGGCGCGCAGGCTGGGCCAGCGGTCTGCGGCGGTGGTCATGCCTTCGACGCTCGCCTCGAATCGACCCAGCAGGGCGATCTCGAGCCTTGCTGGCGGATCACCGCCATCAAACCGCGGCAAAAGCGTTTCCATGTCGGCCAGTCTGAGGCCGTTGTCTGGCCACCGCAAGTGCCTGGGCGGCCAGGAACGTTTGAGGAACGGCGCGTGACCAAGATGCATGCAGCGGGTCAATTCCGGCTCGCCCAACGCATGTGGAGCACACCATGAACGCCAGACAAATGACCTTCCCCTTGCCCGGCAACGGGCCCGCCGTGCTGACGTTGCCCCGGACGTTGCCGCCAGAGGCTCTGGCAGCGCTGGAGTGCTCGCTGACGGTGGCGCTGCGCGATCTGCAGCGCGAATCCGGCGGCGACGCGCTCGAGTCAGGGCACATCGAATACGCGTCGTGGCTGCAACGGCTGGCCGCCATGGCCCATTGACGTCTTTACGGTACCCCCAGCCATCCTCGGCAGCACCCTCTCTTCATCGATTCAAGGAGAACGACATGAGCGAAACCACCACAACCACCCTGTACGACCGCCTGGGCCGCCGCGACGGCATCACGCGCATCACGCGCGAGTTGATCAAGAACCACCTGGGCAACCCGCTGGTGCAAACCCGTTACGCCCAGATCAAGGACATGGACAAGACCGAGCGCAACGTCGTTGACTTCTTTTGCGTCGGCTCGGGCGGACCCAACAACTACACCGGCCAGGACATGTTGAACACCCACCGGGGCATGAACATCAGCGAGCAGGAATTTGTCAGCGTGCTCGACGACGCCATGGCGGCGCTGGAGACCTGCGGCGTGGAGGCGCCGGTTCGCAACGAGGTGCTCGGCGTGCTGTGGTCCATGAAGCCGGAGGTGGTGCGGGTCTGACGCGGTCATCGAATGGCCCCCCCCGAGAGACTGCTCATGACCGAAAGTCCCCTCGGAACCCGACCGCCATCCCGTCCCGCAGCAGGTCGCTCGCCGCCACATATCCCTCCGCCCCCGGGTCTCCCAGGCGCCAGATGAACTGGTCGGCCCAGCAGTTCCGCGACATGGGGTTTCAAGGAAGGCGAGACGCTGGTGGTCTCGCCGCGCAAGGCGCGCGTGTTCTTGCAGCCGCAAGCCGCCTGAGGGCTTGCACCGAAGCGCGGCGGCGCTTCAGCCGCGCTGCAGTTCGATGGTGACGTGCACGATTTCCTCGTGCACCGACAGCCAGTGCCGCACCTCGTCGGCCGTGAGGACCGGGTCGGGCGTGGCCAGCGTCAGGGCGCAGGCCCAGGCGCCCCGGCCCACGCGCCAGACGTGCAGGTCGGTCAGGTGCAGGCGCCGCGCTTCGGCGTGTTCGGCGATCACCTCGCGGATTTCCCCGACCACCGGGTGGTCCATCTCGCGGTCCAGCAGCACCTTGCCGGTTTTGGTGATCAGGCCGCGCGCCCACAGCGCCACCAGCACCGCGCCCACGATGCCCATGACCGGGTCCAGCCAGCCCCAGCCCCAGAACCAGCCGCCGGCCAGGGCCATGATCGCCAGCACCGAGGTGGCGGCGTCGGCGATCACGTGCAGGTAGGCGGCGTGCAGGTTCAGGTCCTGGTGGCCGTGGCCGTGTGCATGACCATGGGCATGGGCATGGTCATGACCGTGATCGTGGCCATGGTCGTGCCCGGCACGGCCCAGGATGATCGCGCTCACCACGTTGACCAGCAGCCCCAGCACGCCCACCGCCATCGCTTCGGCGTAGCGGATCGGCTGCGGCTCCAGCAGGCGGTCGACCGAGCCGATCACCATCAGGGCGACCACCCCCAGCAGGAACAGCGCGCTGGTGTAGCCCGCCAGCACCTCGATCTTCCAGGTGCCGAAAGCGAAGCGCCGGTCGCTCGCCAGGCGGCGCGCCGTGCTGTAGGCCAGCGCCGACAGGCCGATGGCCACCGCGTGCGAACTCATGTGCCAGCCGTCGGCCAGCAGCGCCATCGAGTTGAACCACCAGCCGGCGGTGATTTCCACCACCATGGTCACCAGCGTCAGCCACATCACCACCCGGGTGCCGCGCTCGGCGGCGGGGTTGCCGGCGTCAAAGGCGTGGCCGTGCGAGCACAGGGCGCCGGGCGGGCTGGGGCTGTTGGAGGGAGCCGGATTCATGCGCCGATTGTCACCGGGTGGTGTGTCGGCGTCAGAAGCCCACCGCCGCGCCGTCGCGGCGCGGGTCGCTGGCGGCCACATAACCTTCGGCCCCCGGGTCGCCCAGGCGCCAGATGAACTGGCCGGCGCCGAAGTCCTGGTAGGGGTCGTGGATGCTGCGGGTCTGGTGGCCGAGGTCTTTCAGGCCTTGCACGGTGGCCGGGTCCATCGCCGATTCGACCTTGATGTGCAGCCCGGCGTCAAAGCGCCAGCGCGGCGCGTCGCACGCCGCCTGCAGGCCCTGGCCGTGGTCGAGCAGGCGCACCAGGGTCTGCACATGGCCCTGCGGCTGCATGTTGGCGCCCATCACGCCAAAGCTCATCACCGGCTGCCCGTCTTTCGTGAGAAAGGCCGGGATGATGGTGTGGAAGGGCCGCTGGCCCGGCGCGACCAGGTTGGCGGTGTTGCGGCCCGGGCCGGTGCCGAGGTTGAAGCCGTGGCCCCGGTTCTGCAGGCTGATGCCGAATTGCGGCTCCACCGCGCCCGAGCCAAAGCCCATGTAGTTGCTCTGGATGAAGCTGACCATCATGCCGCGCTCGTCGGCGGTGCTGAGGTAGACCGTGCCGCCCTTGGCCGGGTTGCCGGCGCCAAAGTCCTGCGCCCGCTGCAGGTCGATCAGCGCCGCGCGGGTCTTCAGGTACGCCGGGTCCAGCATCTGCTCGGGGCTCACCTCCATCGCGCCGGGTTCGGCGACGAAGCGGTAGGCGTCGGCAAAGGCCAGCTTCATCGCCTCGATCTGCAGGTGCTGCGCGGCCACGCTGTCCACCTTCAGGGCCGCCACATCGAACTGACCCAGGATGCCCAGCGCGATCAGCGCCGCGATGCCCTGGCCGTTGGGCGGGATCTCGTGCAGCGTGTACCCCCGGTAGTCCTGGCCGATGGGCGTCACCCACTCGGGCCGGTAGGCCGCCAGGTCGGCTTCGGTCAGCGCGCCGCCGTGCTGGGCCGCAAAGCGCGCCAGCGCTTGCGCGATGGCGCCACGGTAAAAGGCCTCGCCCTTGCTCTCGGCAATGGCGCGCAGCCCTCTGGCGGCTGACGGAAAGCGGAACAGCTCGCCCACTTGCGGCGCGCGGCCCCAGGGCAAAAAGGCATCGGCAAAACCCGGCAGGCCTTGCAGCTCCGGCGTGGCCGCCGCCCACTTCTGCTGCACCACCATCGGCACCGCGCAACCGCGCTCGGCCAGTTCGATGGCGGGTTGCATCAGGTCGGCGAACGGCAGCTTGCCAAAGCGCTCGCTCAGCGCCACCCAGCCGGCCACCGCGCCCGGCACCGTCACCGAATCCAGCCCGCGCTTGGGTGGCGTCAGCGCGTCGGCGCCGTACTTGCCGTGAAAGTAGCCGGGCGTCCAGGCCATGGGTGCGGGGCCGCTGGCGTTGAGCCCGTGCAGCTGCTGGCCGTCCCAGAGGATGCAGAAGGCGTCCGAACCCAGGCCGCTGCTCACCGGCTCGGTGACGGTCAGCGCCGCCGCAGCGGCAATCGCCGCGTCCACCGCGTTGCCGCCCTGCAGCAGCATGCGCAAACCGGCCTGCGCGGCCAGCGGGTGCGAGGTGCTCACCACGTTGCGAGCGAACAGCGGCAGGCGGGTGCTGGGGTAGTGGGTGTTGTCGGTGAACGGGGTCATGGCCAAGGCGCTGACAAAGAAAGCAGCTATTGTGCGGCGACCGCCTGCGCCATGCGCTTGCCCAGCCAGTCCTTGCCCAGCCAGTCCTCATAGTCGGTGCGGCTGAGCACCACCCCATCGGGCTTGACCCATTCGCGCACAAAGCCCACGAACAGCGCGTGTGTGGAGTCAGGCCACACCATGGGCGCGGATCATGGGCCGCGCGGCTGGGGTTGCCAACGATCTTGGCTAAGTTGCCTCTCTGGCTGCGGCGGGGGAAGCTCTGATGGCGAGACGTTTCAGGCCCCTATGCAGGTCAGACCAATGGCTGTTCAGCAGCGGTTGCCGTCCTTCATCTCCTTGCCGCTTGTTCACGGTTTCGGTCATCTACCGGTCATTGATTGAGCGGGCCGCACTTCTGTCAGTGGGGCATTTGAGTGGGCGCGTGTGAACTCACTCTCGCTCTCTGCTGCAGCTCCGGCGCGCTATTGGGTGAGGGGAACGCGCTGGAGCCATTCGGTCACGCGATTGAGGGTTTGGCGCTCCTGATCGGCCTCCATCGATAGCTCCGTGGCGAGCAGCCGCGCCTGGGGCGCGTGCGCGGCGAGTACCGCAAGGCTGCTGCCCAGGCCATAGCCTCCATGTGTGATGAAGGGAATCAGTGTCTTGCCCGCCAGGTCATGGCTGGAGAGAAAGGATCGGATGACGGGCGGGGCGGTTTGGCCCCAAATCGGGAAGCCCAGGAACACGGTCGCATAGTCAGCCATGCCCACCACCCTTGCCTGGAGCGTCGGCTCGTAGCCGCTGTCCCGCTCGCGCCTTGCCTGAGCGACAGTTTCTTCGTAGTCCTCGGGATAGGGCACAGCTGGCTGGATCTCGAACAGGGTGGCGCCGCGCGCACGGTGGATCTGGCAGGCCAGCACCCGCGTGTTGCCGGTGCGAGAGAAGTACGCGACCAGTGTCTTGCCAGTACCGCTTGGCGTGGCCAGCGTGCTGGCATTCAGTGGCAGCAACAGGGAAGCCAACAGGACTTCCCTGCGGGAAGGTGATTTCATCGTCATGGTGTGCTCTTGGCTTCCGTTGTTGAGCGGGTATTTCTTTGACACCTTCCCAATGTAGCTGCGAGAAACTACATTGATAAGCTCAAACAATCGACATACGAACTTGAACTGGATTCAAAAATGCCAAGAGACGGCTACACCGACTTGCTGGCCTTCATCCGCGTGGCGCGTGAGGGCAGCTTCACCCGCGCCGCCGCGCAGATGGGCATTTCTCCGTCTGCGCTGAGCCACTCGGTGCGGGCGCTGGAGGCGCGTATGGATGTGCGGCTGCTCAGCCGCACCACGCGCAGCGTTTCGGTGACAGAAGCAGGCGCGCGACTGTACGAGACCACCGCACAGCGCTTCGAGGAGATCGACGCAGAGTTGCTGGCCACGGCCGAACAGCGCAAGAAACCGTCAGGGACGGTGCGCATCACCACCGCCGAGCACGCGGCCAACACCATCCTATGGCCCAAGCTCTCCCGAATCCTGCCCGATCACCCGGACATCACGGTGGAAGTCACCGTGGACTACACCCGATCAGACATCGTGTCCGATCACTACGACGCCGGCGTGCGTCTCGGAGACGAGTTGGCCAAGGACATGATCGCGGTGCGCATCAGCCCGGACATGCGCATCGCCGTCGTCGGCTCGCCGGCCTACTTCGCCGACAAGGCGAAACCCAGGACCCCCTCCGATCTGGCGGAGCACAACTGCATCAACCTGCGCCTGCCGACCCACGGCCGATTGCTGGTCTGGGACTTTCGCAAGGGCAAGCGCGAACTCAAGGTGCGCGCGACCGGACAGTGGATCTACAACAGCATCTCGCCCATCGTGCGCGCCGCGCTGGCAGGGCAAGGCCTGGGGTTCCTGCCCGACGATGCCGTGGCTGAGCACATCGCCGACGGCCGACTGGTCCGCGTGCTCGACGACTGGTGCCAGCCCTACACCGGCTATCACCTGTACTACCCGAGCCGTCGGCAATCGTCCGGTGCGCTGGCTGTCATCGTGGATGCGCTGCGGTACCAGGAGCCGCCGCGCAAGGCGGGCAAGCTTGCTGCGTCGAAGCGGGGGCACGCTGCATAGCGGCAACCTCCGCAGGTTGGCTTCATTGCTGAATTCCTCTCACAACCGTATGCGGATTTAGAGGCTTACTCAAAGCAGTCAAGCTCACTACGATGGCCTTCACCGAGACAGATGGGCGCACACCCCCCCGAGTTCGTGCGCCCGATGGTCTGTGTCGTGAAACAGAAGGAATCCATGAAAAAGAACCTCATCGCGGCGGGCACGTCGATCCTGATGATGGGCGCATCGTCCGCATATGCCCAGGGTATTCAGATCACGCCGGCAGGCAGCACGCCCACCAGACTGGGTGCGGCGCAGAACTTCAACGGTCACGTCGCTGTGGACATGAAGTCCGCAGGCGAGAGTGGCAAGCACGGCAGCGTGGGCATGGTCGACTTCGCGCCAGGCGCGCGCACCGCGTGGCACACGCACCCCGTCGGTCAATTGCTCATCGTCACCGACGGCGTGGGCTGGGTACAGGAAGAAGGCCAGCCCCGACGCGAGATCAAGGCGGGCGACGTGGTCTGGATCGAGGCCGGTGTCAAGCACTGGCACGGCGCGGCACAAGGCAATGGCATGCGCCACCTGGCCATCGCCTATGTGAAAGACGGCAAGAGCGCAGACTGGAAGGAGCTGGTGAGTGATGAGCAATACAACGCCCGCTAAGCGACAAGCCGTCGCACCCGCACTTGCAGTTGCGCTCGCGCTGGGCATGACTGCGATGTCCGGACTGGCCTCCGCGCAGACCTCGAACGCCCAGGCATCGCAAGCCATGACGAACAGCCAGCCGACCTCGGACACGCTTTCTGCCAGACAGCAGGCCATTCCCCTGATCGCTTCCTTCATGGCCGCGAGCGACATGCCCCGGCTCAACACGGCCTTGCACCAGGGCCTGGACGCCGGTCTCACCATCAGCGAAGCCAAGGAAATACTGGTGCAACTCTACGCCTACGCCGGCTTTCCCAGGAGCCTGAACGCGCTGGGCGAACTGCTGAAGGTGGTGGAGGCGCGCAAGCAGCGCGGCACCCAGGACGCGCCGGGTCGCGAACCCAGCCGCGCCATACCCACGGGTGACGCCTTGCTCGAAGCCGGCACGGCCAACCAGACCAAGATTTCCGGCGCGCCCGTCAAAGGCCCGGTGTTCGACTTTGCCCCGGTAATCAACCAGTTCCTGCAAGCTCACCTGTTCGGCGGCATCTTCGAGCGCGACAACCTGGACTGGCAGAGCAGGCAATTGGCAACGTGGGTGCCCTGGCCGCGATGCCGGGCGTGGAAGCCCAGTTGCGCTCGCACATGCGGGCCAGCATGCGGGTGGGCCTGACGGCCGCGCAGTTGCGCCAATTGAGTCAGGTGTTGGCCGAGCGCGGTGATGCGCAGGCCGCCCAGCGGGCTGAAGAAGCATTGACGCAAGCACTTGCTGCCGCATCAGGAGGCTGAGCATGAAATCCATCAAAACGTTTCTGACCGCCATGACCCTGACCTCGCTCGCCGCCTGCTCGGCCCTTCCTGGCGCTTCGCATGGCACCGACTCCACCGGCGCTCTGGTGATCCAGGCGCAGGGAAGCTTTGCTGTGGGTGGCAAGGTCATGACCACGCCCGGCAGCTACAGCAACAACAACCCGACCGCCGCCGGCCAAACCTTGCACGGCGATCACCTCTACGCCTTCTATCAAGTTCCGCCCAATCCCCGGCCTCTGCCCATCGTCATGCTGCATGGGGCGTTTCAGTCGGGCCGCAGTTGGGAAAGCACACCCGATGGCCGTGAAGGCTTTCAGAACCTCTTTCTTCGCCGGGGCTTTCCGGTTTATCTGGTCGACCAGCCGCGCCGAGGCCGCGCCGGCAACAGCACCGTTGCCACGACGATCGAGCCCACGCCGCTCGATCAGCTCTTCTTCGATCAGTTCCGGCTGGGCAAGTGGCCGAACTACTTCGACAACGCCCAGTTCGACCGCAAACCCGAGACGCTGGACCAGTTCCTTCGTTCGGTCACGCCCAACACCGGGCCGTATGACGCCGGTGTGATCTCCGACGCCATGGCGGCGCTGTTCGACAAGACAGGACCGGCCATCCTGTTCTCGCACTCGCAAGCCGGCGGACCCGGCTGGCTGACGGCGATCAAGAGCGCCAACGTCAAGGGCATCGTCGCGCTGGAACCCGGCAGCGGGTTCATCTTCCCCGCGGGGGAAGTGCCCGAGGCGATGCCCAGTGCGGCGGGCACCCTGACGCCTGAGGTGGTGCCACTGGCGGACTTCAAGAAGCTCGCGCGCGTCCCCATCGTCATCTACTACGGCGACAACTTCTCCGTAGAGCCGACCACCGAGCGCGGACAGGACAACTGGCGCGTGCGCCTGGCCATGGCCAAGCTCTGGGTCGCAGCCGTCAACCGGCACGGTGGCGATGCGCAACTGGTGCATCTACCCGCCATTGGCATCCGAGGCAACACGCACTTCCTGATGTCGGACCTCAACAACGTCCAGATCGCTGATCTGGTGTCGAACTTCCTGACCAGCAAAAAGCTGGACTGACCCATCAACGCTGGAAGACATTGCCATGAACACAGATTTCGCCAACCCGAGCCGACGCCACCTGCTGAGCACCGCCGCCGCGCTGGGCGTCGCTCCCTGGGTGCTCTCCGCCTGCGCCCAGACGGCCAGCGCACCGCCTTCCGCCGCAACCCAACCCGCTTCCGCTGCCCGCAGTCTTGGGCCTCTGAAGGTGTTTCCCATCGGACTGGGCGTGCAGTGGCACCCCGGCCGTGCGCCGCAAGGCGTGGTTGATTTGTATGCCAGCAGCACCACGCGGCAAGGCGGCATTGCACTCATTCGTCACGCAGCGGATATCGGCGTCAACTTCTTTGATACCGCCGAGGTCTATGGCCCCTTCATGTCGGAGGAACTGCTGGGCGAGGCGCTGCAAGGCAGCCGACGCGACAGGGCCATCATCTCCACCAAGTTCGGCTTCCCCGTGGACCAGGCAACGGGACGGCGGCAGGGCGGCGTGAATAGCCGCCCCGAGTACATCCGCCAGGCGGTCGAGGGCCAGCTTCGGCGCCTACGCACCGACCGCATCGACCTGCTGTACCAGCACCGGGTCGACCCACAGGTGCCCATTGAAGACGTGGTGGGCACCATCAAGGATCTGATGCGGCAAGGCAAGGTGCTGCACTACGGCCTGTCCGAGCCCGGGCTGCAGACGGTGCGCCGCGCGCACCGGGAACACCCTGTGGCCGCCATCCAGAACGAATACTCGATGCTCTACCGTGGCGCCGAAGCCGGGGTGCTGCCACTCTGTGAGGAGCTGGGCATTGGCTTCGTGCCTTGGAGCCCGCTGGGCATGGGCTTCCTGGCTGGCACCATCAGCGCCAACAGCCGCTTCGTGCAGCCGGACTTCCGAGCCAGCGTTCCGCGCTTCGCCCCTGATGTGCTGCCGTCCAACATGGCGCTGGCATATTTGGTCAAGACCTGGGCAGCACGAAAGAAAGTCACGCCAGCCCAGTTGTCTCTGGCCTGGCTGACTGCTCAGAAGCCGTGGATCGTGCCGATTCCAGGGACCACCAACGTGACCCATTTGGAAGAGAACGTTGCCGCCGCCTCGGTAGTCTTCAGCGCTGCCGAGTTGAAGGAACTGAACGCCGCTGTGGCGGCCATTCCCATCGAAGGTGCACGTCTCTCTCCAGCTGTGCTGTCGGCCACTGGCGTTGAGGCGCCGCCAAAGCGGTGAAGTGACGGAGGCGCTGCAGCGTCGCGCCTGGCCAGCCCACTCGGGTCCGTCCAACTGCGGTTTCTAGGTTCAACGGTCATTCACAGCGCGCAGGTAGTTCGGCAGGTATGACCTACAAGGGATCGCACACGGTTGAACGCACCCGATCTGATAGTGCTGTGCGCATCCTCAACTCCCCGGAGCCTCCCACACCCGTCCCCCACCGACCGCATAAAAACGCCGCCCTGGCACCGCCGCCAGCAGGTGCCCGCCGGTGAAGGCGCCGAATGCGGGCAGGATGGTCTGGCCGGGTTCGTTGACGAAGCAGGGCAGGCGCAGGCGGTCGCGGCCCGGGCCTTGCAGCTGGCAGGCCGGGTGCAGGTGGCCGACCAGCACGTGGTGCGTGGGATGTGGTTGGGGGTGGTGGCAGCAGGCGAAGGGGCCGAGCAGCCAGGGTTCGTCCACGACTTCAATGCCAGCCTCGGGTGGCCGGTCGCCTGCGCGGTCGTCGTGGTTGCCGCGCACCAGGGTCATGGTTACGTCTGCATGCCGTTGTCGCCAGGCGAGCAGGGCGTTGAGTACCGCCGGGCACCGGCTGGCCCTGGGCGCGGTAGCTGGCGGCCATGCCCAGGTGCAGATCGGCGATGAACAGGGTCTGCCCGACCGGCCACCAGATGGCGTGCGCGGGCAGCAGGTGCAGCCGCTCACCGCCCCAGTGGACGGTGGCGTGCGTGCGTGTCAGGCATAGGCGTATTCGCCGCCTTTTTTCAGAGCCGTTTGGTACGCCGGGCGCGCGTGGATCTTCTTCAGCCAGGCCATGGTGGCCGGGCGCGAGGGGCCGAGGCCGGCGCGCGAGGTGGCGGCTTCGAGCGGGAAGCTCATCATGATGTCGGCGGCGGTCATGGCTTGGCCGGCGAACCAGGGGCGCGAGGCCAGCACCTGTTCCACGTAGTCCAGGTGCACGTCCACCATGGGTTGCACCTTTTTCACCGCGACCTTGCCCAGCAGCGGCACCTTGCTCATGGCCAGCATCAGCAGCAGGTTGGGCATGACCGAGCCTTCGGCGTAGTGCATGAACTGGCGGTAATTGCGCAGGCCTTCACCTTGGTCGGTGGGGCCCAGGCGCCCGGTCTTGTCGACCAGGTATTCGCAGATGGCGCCGGTTTCCACCAGCTTGATCGGGCCGTCTTCCAGCACCGGCGACTTGCCCAGCGGGTGCACCTGTTTCAGCTCGGGCGGGGCCAGCATGGTGGCCTTGTTGCGTTCGTAGAAGCGGATCTCGTAGGGCAGTTGCAGCTCTTCGAGCAGCCACAGCAGGCGCTGCGAGCGGGAGTGGTTGAGGTGGTGGACGGTGAGGCTCATGGTGAATAAGGTCCAATGCTGAGGGGCCTGTCCAGGGGCGGGTGGTCCTGCATTGTGCGGGCTGGCGCGCGCCCCTGCAGCCGACTCATTCCATTTCCAAATCATTTGTGTCTAGGCGCGAAGCCGCAGACAGTGCTACAGCACGGCAAGGCGAAGCAACAACGACACGGATGATTTGGAAATGGAATCAGCCGCCGCTGCGCAGCAGCATGGCTGGGCTCAGGCGCATTTGCGACAGCAGGTAGCGCGCGCCCAGGGCCATGCTCAGGCCGCTGACGCCCAGCGCGGTGACGCCGCCGCTCCAGTACAGCCCGGTCGGGCTCATGTCCAGCCGCCATTGCAGCAGCGCGGTGGCCAGCGCGCTACCGGCCAGCAGGGCAAAGCCGGCCGTGACGCTGGCGAGCAGCACGTATTCCCACACCAGCACGCGGCGCAGCAGCGAATGGCGCGCGCCCAGCGCGTGCATCACGGTGGCGTCGTACAGCTGGCGGCTGCGGCTGGCGGCCACCACGCTGGCCAGCACCAGCAGGCTGGCGGCCAGGCACACACCGGCCACCACCGCCAGCCCGCCACTGGCCCGGCCCATCAGTGCGCGGGTCTCGCGCAGCATCGACTCGGTGCGCGCGGTGGCGATGTTGGGCGCGGCCGCGGCCAGCCGGTCTTGCGCGTCCAGCGTCTGCTCGGCTGGCATCCAGGCCGCGCCCACGTGGCGGGTGATGAAGGGGTCGAGCACGCCGTCGCTGAAGATGGCTTCCAGCCACAGGCGCGACTGCATGCGGCGCTGGCTGTAGATGGCGCTCAGCTGCGCTTCCACCGGCGTTCCCATGATCTCGAAGCGCAGCCGGTCGCCCACCCGCAGGCCGAGCTGGTCGGCCTCGCGGTCTTCCATCGCCACCAGTGGCGCGCCCGCATGGTCCAGCGGCCACCAGGCGCCGCGGTCGATCACCACGTCGTCGAAGTTGCCGCTGCGGTTGCTGAGCTTGTGTTCGTCGCGCGATTCGCGGGCGCGCTCGCGGCCGCTTTCGGTGTTGTCGCTCTCCATCAGCGCGACGCCGTTCACCGCCACCAGCCGCCCCAGCACCAGCGGTGCGGTTTTCACCGCCTGCAGGCCGGGCGCGGCCTGGAGCGTGTCGCGCAGCAAGTCGATCTGCTCGGTCTGCACGTCGTAGAACACCAGCGCCGGTGCCTGCGCGGGCACGGTGTCGTTCACCGTGCGCAGCAGTGTCATCACCACCAGCGTGCAGGCCACCAGCAGGGTGAGCGCCGAGCCGAGCGAAAGCAGGGCGGTGCGCAGCGGCGAATGCGGCTGCTGCAATCCGGCCAGCGCCAGTTGCAGTGGCAAGGGCAGGGCGGCGTGGTGCTGCAGGCGCGCGGCCACGTGGCGCAGGCCGCGCGTGGCCAGGTCGAGCACGCCCAGCAGGGCGGCGGTGGTGAGCACAAAGGCCAGGCCAAAGCGCGGGTCGGGCAGCACCGCCACCAGCAGCGCCAGCGTGGCGGCGGCCACGGCGGCGGTGCACCACAGCGCGCGGTGCGGCGTGTGCAGGGCCTGCCCCTCCACCCCGCGAAACAGCGCGGCCGGGCTGACCGACAAGGCCCGGCCCAGCGCCGGCAGCGAAAACGCCAGCGCGGTCAAGACGCCAAACACCAGCGCCACCAGTGCCGGTGCCCACAGGCTGTTCAGCAGCAGCGTCACCGGCAGCTGGTCGGCCGCCAGCTGCGCCCCGGCCAGCGCCAGGCCCAGGCCCAGCAGCACGCCCACCGCGCTGGCCAGCACCGCCAGCAGCAGGATCTGCAGCAACACAAAAGCGGCCAGCCGCCCGTCGCGCAGGCCCAGCGCGCGCAACGTGGCCAGGCTGGTCAGCTTGCCCTGCAGGTAAGCCTGCACGCTGTTGAACACACCCAGCCCGCCAATGAACAGCGCCGAGAAGCCGATCAGCAGCAGGCCCGAGCCGATCTGGCCCAGCACCTCGGCCATGCGGTCGCTGCGCTCGTCGAAGCTGCGGGTTTCGGCGTCCAGCGTGGGGAAGGTTTTCACGAAGCTGTCGCGCCATGCCGAAGCCAGCTCGGTGCTGCGCACGCGGTAGCGGTATTCCACCCGGCTGAGCGGCTGCACCAGGCCGGTGGCCATGAGCGCGCCTTCGGCCACCAGCACCGGCGCGGCGCCCCAGTCGGCGCGCAGGCTGCGGTCGGGCTGGCGCACGATCAGGGCGCGCACCGTCAGCTCCAGATCGCCGACGGCGATGCGGTCGCCGGTCTTCAGGCCCAGGCGGGTGGCGAGCGAGGCGTCGATGGCCGCGCCCCATTGCCCGTTGCTGGCTTGCAGCGTGTCGGCCAGCGTGCCCGCCGGTTGCAGCGCCACGCTGCCGACCAGCGGGTAGGCGGCGTCGGCGCTGAGCAGCGCGATCAGTTGCGCCCGGCCGCTGTCGGTGCGCAGCATGGTGCGCAGCTCGATCACGCGCGACACGGTGCCGCGCGCCTGCATCCACGCCAGCACCTCGACCGGCAGGGGAGCAGGGGCCTCGATCTCGACATCGCCACCAAAAATCAGCCGGGCGTCGTCGCGCAGCGCGTCGGCCACCTGGCGGTACAGGCCGCCGCCCGCCGCCACCAGCGACACGCCCAGCACCAGGCAGGCGACAAAAATCCACAGGCGCCGACCGCTCGCGCGCAGGTCGCGCCAGGCGAGGTCAAGCAGGAAGGGCATCGCGGCGCGCCTCCGGCTGGCCGGTGATCGGGGCTTCGTGCCGGTCTTGCGTTTCTTGTGTCTCATGCAACTGGCCGTCGTGCAGGCGCAGCACGCGGTCGCAGCGCGCGGCAAAGCCCAGGTCGTGCGTCACCAGCACCAGGGTGGTGCCCAGTTCGCGGTTCAGGCTGAAGATCAGCTCGCGCACCGACTCGGCGGTCTGGTCGTCCAGGTTGCCGGTGGGTTCGTCGGCCAGCAGCAGGCGCGGCCGGTGCACCAGCGCGCGCGCAATCGCCACCCGCTGCTGCTCGCCGCCCGAGAGCTGGCTGGGCCGGTGGTGCAGGCGCTCGCCCAGGCCGACGCGGCGCAGCATCTCGGTGGCCGCTTCGCGCGCGCCGCTGGCCCCGGCCATCTGCAGCGGCAGGGCGGCGTTGTCCAGCGCGCTCAGGCTGGGCAGCAAATGGAAGCTCTGGAAGATGATGCCCACCCGCTGGCGCCGCAGGTCGGCCAGGCCGTCGCTGTCCAGGCTGCCGAGATCGGTGCCGTCGATGCGGATGCTGCCCGCGCCGGGCCGCTCCAAGCCGCTGAGCAGCAGCAGCAGCGAGGTCTTGCCCGAGCCCGATGGCCCGGCGATGGCGACGCTCGTGCCGACCGCGATGCGCAGGTTCACGTCGCGCAGCACCGGCACCTGGCGGCTGCCGATGGTGTAGTGCATGGACAGGCCATCGGCCTCGATCAGGTGTTGTGGTGTCTGGGGCATGGGCGGTGTGAGTGGTCGAGGGTGGTCAAGTTCCCACTGTCGGCGTGAGTGAGTGTTGACCAGCATGTCACTTTGCAGCACAGTGGCAGCCCTGTCACCCCCAGGAGACCCCCATGCCCGCAAGCCCGCACGCCATCAGCTGGTTTGAAATCCCTGTCACCAACTTTGCCCGCGCCAAAGCGTTCTACGAAACGGTGCTCGGTCGCCCCATCGAAACCATGACCATGGGGCCGTCCACCATGGGTTTTCTTTCCTCCGGCCCGGACGCGGTGGGCGGCGCCATCGTGCAGGAAGAGGGCGTGCTGCCGTCGCGCAGCGGCACGCTGGTCTACCTCAACGGCGGAGATGATCTGGCGGTGATGCTGGCACGGGTGGAAGGCGCGGGCGGTTCGGTGGCCGTGCCCAAGACCGACATCGGCAGCGGTTTCGGCTTCTTTGCCCACTTCATCGACACCGAGGGCAACCGGGTTGGGTTGCACTCGATGGTGTGATTCAACCCCGCAGCGTCGCCCGGGCGGGCGACAGCATGTCCGCCGTCAGCCCGCAGGCGCTGATGTGTCCCGGCAGCGGCAACCGGCGTGCCAGCGCCGCGCAGGCCTCGCCCATGGCGGCGCTGGTCTGGATGCCGTAGCCGCCCTGCGCCGCACACCAGAAGAAGCCCGGCGCCGCTGCATCAAAACCGCCCACCAGGTCGCCATCGGCCACGAAAGAACGCAAGCCGGCCCAGCTGTGGGTGGGGCGGGGCGTGAGCGTGGTCCAGGTCTCGATGGCGTGCAGGCCGAGCGCGATGTCCAGTTCCTCGGGCTGCACATCCTGCGGGTGTGTCGGGTCCGCGTTGATGGGCGAGGCGAGCAGGGCGCCCGCGTCGGGCTTCAGGTAGAAGCTCTCGTCGGCCGCCAGCAGCAGCGGCCAGTGCGCGGTGCTGGTGCCGACCGGGGGAAGAAAGGTGAACGCCGTGCGGCGCTTCGGGCAAAGGCCGATGGGCGGCACGCCCGCCAGCTGCGCCACCGCATCGCACCACGCGCCCGCCGCGTTGATCAGCACCGGCGCAGCGTATTCCGCACCCGCCGCCGTGTGCACGTGCCACCGCCCGCCACGGCGCCCGATCGCCACCACCTCGGCATCGCACACCAGCCTGCCACCCGCATGCCGGAACCCGCGCAAGAAACCCTGGTGGATGGCGTGCACGTCCATGTCGAAACTGTCGGGCTCGTGGATGGCAGCGGTGACCTTCTCCGGTCGCAGCGCGGGCACCATGGCCAGGGCCTCGGCGGCGCTCAGGCGCTGGCCGCGCGGGCTGGTCTGGGCCAGCGTGGCCCAGGCCCGGTCCAGGTGCTGCATTTGGTCCGGCCCGGCCACCGTCAGCAGACCGCGTGGCGTGAGCAGCGGCGCCTGCGCAAATCCAGCAGGCGGGTTCTTGAAGAAGGGTTCACTGGCCTTTGAGAGCGCCCGCACCTGGGCCGGTCCGTAGCTGGCAATGAATTGTGCGGCCGAGCGTCCGGTGCTGTGGTAACCCGGTTGACTCTCGCGCTCCAGCATCACGCAGCCACCGTGCGGCGCGAGGAAGTGAGCGACTGAAGCACCGGCGATGCCGGCACCGAGGATGAGAAAGTCGGTGTCTGTTGGCGTGGTCATCGTTCAGGCACCCCGGCATTTCTTTTGCACCGCCCGGGTCAGCGCGGCGCCAGCCGGATGGCGCCGTCCAGGCGGATCACCTCGCCATTGAGCATGTCGTTCTCGAAGATGTGTTTGGCCAGCCTGGCGTAGTCCTGCGGGGTGCCCAGGCGGCTGGGGAAGGGCACGCTGGCGGCCAGCGCGTCTTGCAGCTCTTGCGGCATGCCAAACAGCATGGGGGTGCCGAAGATGCCGGGGGCGATGGTCATGTTGCGGATGCCGTTGCGCGCGAGGTCGCGCGCGATCGGCAGCGTCATGCCAACCACACCGCCTTTGCTGGCCGCGTAGGCGGCCTGGCCGATCTGGCCGTCGTAGGCGGCCACGCTGGCGGTGCTGATCAGCACGCCGCGTTCGCCGGTGGCCTCGGGTTCGTTTTTGCACATCGCGTCGGCGGCCAGGCGGATCATGTTGAAGCTGCCGACCAGGTTGACCATGATGGTCTTGGTGTAGACGGCCAGCGAGTGCGCGCCGTTTTTGCCCACCGTCTTCTCTGCCGGGGCGATGCCGGCGCAGTTGACCAGGCCCATGAGTTTGCCCATCGAGGTGGCCTGGGCCACCACGGCCTGGCCATCGGCCTCGCTGCTGACATCGCAGGGGACGAAGGCGCCGCCAATGTCTTTCGCCACGGCCTGGCCTTTTTCAACCTGCATGTCGGCGATGACGACCCGCCCACCGCTGGCCGCGAGCATGCGCGCCGTGCCCTCTCCCAGGCCCGATGCGCCGCCGGTGACGATGAAGACTTTGCCTGCGATGTCCATGTGTAGCTCCTCGTGGGATGGTGAATATTCGTTGACGTTGACGTTGACGTTGACGTAAACGTCCATTATGGCCGAGTTGGGTCGGCCTGGACAGATGATGCAGACGTCGTTCTGCCGGGCATTCGACAGGACTTGTTTTTGTATCGCACCCCGGCGTGGCCTGCGCGCCGTACCATGCGCTGCATGAACACCGCCGCCCTGGACGCCACCGCGCCCGCCAACCCCGTTGCCCTGCAGCAGGACGCCGCCATCATCGGGCTGGTCGGCCTGGCGCACGGCGCATCACATTTCTCGCACCTGCTGCTGGCACCGCTGTTTCCGGTGTTCATGCGCGACTTCGGCCTGAGCTATTCCGACGTCGGGCTGCTGGTGAGCCTCTTCTTCGTCATCTCGGGAACGGGGCAGGCCCTGTCGGGTTTTGTGGTGGACCGCATCGGCGCGCGGCCGGTGCTGTTCGCCGCCATCACCTGCTTCCTGCTGGCCGCGCTGGCCGCGTCCATGGCCACGGGCTACCCGGGTCTGGTGCTGGTGGCGGTGCTGGCGGGCCTGGGCAACGCGCCGTTCCACCCGGCGGACTTCACCATCCTGAACCAGCGCGTGTCGCCGCCGCGCCTGGGCCATGCGTTCAGTGCCCACGGACTCGCCGGCAACCTGGGCTGGGCGCTGGCGCCGGCGTTCCTGGTCGGCATCACCGCGCTGGCCGACTGGCGCACCGCGTACCAGGCGGCCGCGTTGCTCTATGTGGGCGTGCTGGCCGTGCTGTTCTGGCAACGCGACAAGCTGCACACCCAGGTGCACGTGCGCCACGCCGATGCGCCCAAGGGATCGGATCTGGCGTTCATGAAGCTGCCGGTGGTCTGGTGGTGCTTCTCGTTTTTCCTGCTCTCGACCATGACGCTGGCGGTGGTGCAGAGCTTCGCGCCGTCGATCCTCAAAGCGGTGCACGGCGTGAGCGTGGAAGCGGCCACGCTGACCATCAGCGCCTACATGCTGTGTGGCGCTTTGGGCATGCTGGTGGGCGGCTTTGTGGCGACCTACACCCAGCAGAGCGACCGCGTGGTGGCGCTGTCGATGTCGGGCGGTGCTGCGTTGCTGTTGCTGTGCGCCACCGGCTGGCTGGGCGCTGCGGGCACCATGGCGGCGCTGGCGGCCACCGGTTTCGCCGTCGGCGTGGGTGGCCCCAGCCGCGACATGATGATCAAGAAGGCCACGCCCAAGGGCGCGACCGGGCGGGTGTACGGCACGGTGTATGCCGGGCTGGACGTGGGCTTTGCGGTGTCGCCGATGATCTTCGGCGTCTTCATGGACCGCGGCTGGTACGCGCTGACCCTGGGTGGCGCGGCCGTGGTGTTGCTGGTTTCGGTGTACGCCGCGATCGGCGTCGGTCGCCGCACGACCCCACGCTGACACAATGTGTGGATGACCACACAACTCGCCGGACACCTTCTTGTTGACTGCCTGATCGCCCAGGGCGTGACCCACGCCTTTGGCGTGCCGGGCGAAAGTTACCTGGCCGTGCTCGACGGCTTTCATGCCCACGCCGATCGCATCCGTTTCGTGACCAACCGGCAAGAAGGCGGGGCAGCCTTCATGGCCGAGGCGCAGGGCAAGCTCACCGGGCGCCCCGGCATCTGCTTCGTGACCCGCGGGCCGGGCGCGACCAACGCCTCCATCGGCCTGCACACCGCCTTTCAGGACTCCACGCCCATGGTGCTGTTCGTGGGCGACGTGGCGAGCGACGCGCGCGACCGCGAGGCTTTCCAGGAGGTCGATTACCTGAGCTTCTTTGGCCCCAGCACCAAAGGCATGGCCAAGCGCGTGGAGCGCATCGACGATGCGCGCCGCATCCCCGAATACGTGGCCCGAGCTTTTGCCACCGCCCTGAACGGTCGGCCCGGCCCGGTGGTGCTGGTGCTGCCCGAAGACATGCTGACGCAGACCGTGACTGCCGTGCCGCTGCCGCGCGTGGAGCCGGTGCAGGCCTGGAGCGATCCGGGCGCCTTGCGCACGCTGCGTGAACTGCTGCTGCAGGCCAAAACCCCGCTGGTGATTGCGGGCGGCGGTGGCTGGACCCCGCAGGCCGCCGCCGCCTTGCAGCGTTTCGCCGAAAACTGGCAGTTGCCGGTGGCCAACGCGTTCCGCTTCCAGGACTGTTTCGACAACCACCACCCCAACTGTGCGGGTGACATCGGTCTGGGCATCAACCCGGCGCTGGCCGCGCGCGTGCGCCAGAGCGACCTGCTGATCGCCATCGGCCCGCGCCTGGGCGAAGCCACCACCGGCGGCTACACGCTGATCGAGGCGCCTTGCCCGAAGCAGAAACTGGTGCACATCCACGCCAGCGCCGAAGAGCTGAACCGCGTCTACCAGGCCACGCTGGCGATCCACGCCACCATGAACGCGGCGGCGCGCAGTCTCGAAGTCCTCACGGCGCCTCCCGGTGTCGCCTGGGGCCAGTGGACGCAGGCCTGCCACGCCGATTACGAGGCCAATGTGGACGTGGCCAACGGCGGCATCGAGCTGCCCGGCACGATCGACATGCCGGCCATCATCCACACGCTACAACGCCACCTGCCCGCCGACGCCGTGCTCACCAACGGCGCGGGCAACTTCGCCAGCTGGCTGCACCGCTTTTACCGCTACACCGGCCTGGCCAAAGGCCACAAAACGCAGCTCGCACCCACCAACGGCGCCATGGGCTATGGCGTGCCAGCGGGTATAGCGGCGTCCATCCTCACCGGGCGTACCGTCTTCACCATCGCGGGCGACGGCGACTTCCTCATGAACGGCCAGGAACTGGCCACCGCCGTGCAGCACGGCGCCAAGAGCATCGTGCTGCTGCTCAACAACGGCAGCTACGGCACCATCCGCATGCACCAGGAACGCGAGTACCCGGCCCGGGTGAGCGGCTCGGGCTTGCGCAACCCCGACTTCTGCGCGCTCGCCCGTGCCTACGGCTACGCGGCCGAGCGCATCACCCACACGAGCGAGTTCGAACCCGCCTTGCAACGCGCGCTGGCCGCGCCCGGCGGCACGGTGATCGAAGTGCTGCTGAGTGAAGAAGTGATCACCACGCGCGGCACGCTGTCTGCCATCCGTCATAAGGGGCGGCCATAACGCACACTGCCCGCCGTTTTCTGGCCGGAAGGTGAATGGATCACAAAACGCAGGGGAACCAGGCGCTAGCAGATCAGCCCGCTGGTTTCTACAGTTCATCCATCCCCACCCCACGGAGAACTGTCATGTGGCAAGCCAGCGAAAACGTCTCGCGCAGCACCTACAACCCGGTCACTGCCTTCTCGCACGCCGGTCTGGAGCAGACCCTGCTGCTGCGCATCATGGATGAAATCGACTACGGCGTGCTGGTGATCGACGGCCAGGGCCGACTGCGCCACGTCAACCACCTGGCCCGGTACGAAATGGCCAGCCGCAGCCTCATCATGACGCACGGCAACCTGCTGCTGGGCTGCACGACCGAATTCACCGAGCAGATCCAGACCGCCATGGAGCAGGCCCTGCGTGGCCAGCGCCGCCTGCTGCTGCTCAGCCAGGACGACAAAGAGCTGTCGATGGTCTTCATCCCGCTGAGCCACCCGCTGGAGTCCGACGCCCCCACGGTGCTGGTGTTGCTGTCGCGCCAGAGCGCCTGCGAAAACCTGGCTGTGCGCATGTACGCACGGGCGCAACACCTCAGTCCGAGCGAAGAATCGGTGATGATGGGCCTGTGCCGCGGCCTGTCGATTCCCGAGATCGCACAAAACCACGGCGTGGCCCAGTCCACCGTGCGCAGCCAGATCAAGGCCCTGCGCGAAAAAACCGGCTGCTCCAGCATCCGCAAGCTGCTCCAGCGCATCAACAGCCTGCCGCCGGTGGTGCCTGCCTTGCGCATC
>PNMN01000013.1 GCA_013823655.1 Comamonadaceae bacterium
CGCGGCGATGGGTCCGCTGCCGCGGCATCCCGGAGCGCCACGGCAATGGCTTTCGCCCCCCCAGCATCTGGACCATCCAGGACGTGACCCTGTACAAAGAGTTGATCGAGCAAAAGCAGCTGACCAATCAGAAACTGCAGGCCATGGTGGACGAAAGAACCCACCACCTTGAAGAGGCCAACCGTTCGCTGGAAACCTTCTCCCACGCGCTGTCCCACGATCTCAAGAAGCCGATCAGGCACATGGTCAGCTACGCCGAAATCGTCCAGGAGTCGCTGGCCTGCGGCGACATCTCGTCCGCACAAGCCTATTGCAGCAAGATCGTGAGCGCTGGCGCCCGGATGAAATTGATGATCGACGGCATGCTGGAGTTCTCGCGCATGGGCCGAAGGGGCATCCATCCCGCCAGGGTTTGCATGGCCGCCCTGGTCAAGGAGTGCCTGAGCGAGGTCACGGCGTCCTACCAGGAGCGCCGGTTCAGCGCCACCGGCCTGGAAACCCTGCCAGAAATCTGGGCCGACCCGGTCCTGATGCGGGAAGTCTGGACCAACCTGATCGACAACGCCTTCAAGTACAGCAGCCAAAGGGATGTGACACGGCTGAACTTCGCTTCGGTCGCTTCTGACACCGGCTGGACCATGTCGGTGCGGGACAACGGCTGCGGCTTCCATGCCGCCATGGAATCGCAAATCTTCCAGATGTTCGGCCGAGCCTCCCCCGATGAGGCCATCATCGGCGACGGGATCGGCCTGGCGCTGTGCCAGCGCATCGTCCATGCCCACGGAGGCCACATCCGGGCCACGTCCACCCCGGGCGAAGGTTCAGAGTTCTTTCTGTACCTGCCGGGCACGGGTCCGATCTCGAACTTCGGTCAGATCTGAACTGCGCTGAGCAGCGCCCTGCCGCCGCAAGCCGTGCGCACGCGGGCGTTTCGGAGCCGGTGCTCCAGCGGTCTCACAACCACTTCTGGAAGAACTGGGCCGTGCCCATGGCCGGATCGAGCTGGTATTGCTGGTACGCCATGCGCCGGTACAGCCGGATCGCCGACGCATTGCCCGAGAGCACTTCCAGCGTCATCTTCACCGCGCCGCGTTCCCGGGAGATGGTTTCGGCCAAAGCCAGCATCTGCTGGGCGATGCCACGGCCACGGTGGCTGGCCAGCACGGCCACGTCGTGCACGTTCACCAGCGGCCTGCATTGGAAGGTGGAAAACCCTTCGAGGCAGTTGACCAGGCCGACCGGCGCACCACCGTCAAAAGCCAGGATGCTGAAGGCCTGCGGACGCGCCGCCAGTTCGCGCACCAGGTTTGCCCTGGCAAAGCCGCTCAACGGCTCACCGCCACCGGCCGGATCGCTCGCGTACGCATCCAGCAGCATGACGATGGCCGCCGCATCGGCCGCTGCTGCATAGTCGGCGCGACGCACCGAGAAAGCGCAGGCCATCAGTCCGCCCTGACGGCCGCGACCAGCCGCTCGGCACAGGCCTGGGCCTGCTGCGGGTCGCGCGCCTCGACCATCACGCGCAGCAGCGGCTCGGTGCCGCTGGCACGGATCAGCACGCGACCGGTCTCGCCCAGCTCGGCTTCAACCGCCTTGATCTCTTCGGGCAGCAGGCGGTTGGCTTTCCAGTCCTGGCCGGGCTGCAGCCGCACGTTGATGAGCGTCTGCGGGAACAGGGTCACGTCGGCCAGCAATTGCACCATGGTCTTGCCGCTGTCCACACAGGCGTGCAGCACCTGCAGGGCCGACACCAGGCCGTCTCCGGTGGTGTGGCGGTCCAGCACCAGCAGGTGACCCGAACCTTCGCCGCCCAGCACCCAGCCGTGGCGTTCCAGTTCTTCCAGCACGTAGCGGTCGCCCACCCTGGCGCGCACGAATTTCACACCCTTCTTCTTGAACGCCACCTCCACCGCCATGTTGGTCATGAGCGTGCCGACCACACCGGGCACATCGATGTCGCGCGCGATGCGGTCGGACGCGATCAGGTACAGCAACTCGTCGCCATTGAACAGACGCCCGGATGCGTCCACCATCTGCAGCCGGTCGGCATCGCCGTCCAGCGCGATGCCGTAGTGAGCGCCGTGCTCCTTCACCGCGGCCACCAGCGCCTCGGGGTGCGTGGCGCCCACGTCCTTGTTGATGTTCAGGCCATCGGGCGCACAACCGATGCGGATCACTTCGGCCCCGAGTTCGTGGAACACATCGGGGGCGATGTGGTACGCCGCGCCGTGCGCACCGTCGACCACGATCTTCAGCCCCTTGAGGCTGAAGGTGTGCGTGCAGGTGCTCTTGCAGAACTCGATGTAGCGCCCGGCAGCGTCCTCCATGCGGCGCGTCTTGCCCAGGCTGGCCGAGTCGACCCACACCGGGGCCTCGTCCAGAGCGGCTTCCACCGCCCGCTCCCACTCGTCGGGCAGCTTGTTGCCCATGGCGCTGAAGAACTTGATGCCGTTGTCGGCAAACGGGTTGTGGCTGGCGGAAATCACCACGCCCAGGCTGGCACGTTGCGCGCGCGTGAGGTAGGCCACGGCCGGCGTGGGCACCGGACCGAGCAGCACCACATCGACCCCGGCAGAGTTGAAGCCGGACTCCAGCGCGCTCTCCAGCATGTAGCCGGAGATGCGGGTGTCCTTGCCGATCAGCACCGTGGGACGCGCTTCGCTGCGCTTGAGCACACGGCCCACGGCATGGGCCAGGCGCAAGACGAAATCGGGCGTGATGGGCGCCTGGCCGACGGTGCCACGGATGCCGTCGGTGCCAAAGTATTTGCGTGTCATGGGAAGGCTTCCTCTGCTGTTGTTCTGGGGGTCAGGCGCACCAGCACCCGATCCGGGCCTGTTGCAGGCCACCGTGCGCATTATCGGTGTCCGCAGACGGGTTCAGCCCGCACGCAAGGCCTGCCAGACCCGGATCGCGTCGACCGTGTCACGCACGTCGTGCACGCGCACCACACGTGCGCCCCGGTCCACCGCCAGCAGCGCCGCCGCCACACTCGCCGCCACCCGGTCGGCCGGCCGTTCGCGCCCGCTGACCGCACCCAGTGAGGACTTGCGTGACCAGCCCGCCAGCAGCGGAAAGCCCAGGGCCAGCAGTTCGGACTGCCGCGCCAGCAGGCTGAAGTTTTGCGCCACGGTCTTGCCAAAGCCGATGCCCGGATCGAGCACGATGCGCCCCGGTGCGACACCCAGGGCCCGCAGCGCCGCAGCGCGCTCGCCGAGGAAGGCGGCCACCGGCGCCAGCACATCACCCTCCATCGGTGCCACCTGCATGGTCTGCGGGTCGCGGTGCATGTGCATCAGACAGACCCCGCAGCCCGGGTGCGACGCCACCAGCTGCGCCGCATGGCCCTGGCGCAGCGCCCAGATGTCGTTCACGATGTCGGCCCCGGCGTCCAGCACCGCTCGCATCACCTCGGGCTTGCAGGTGTCCACCGAGATCGGCACTTCCAGCTTCACCGCTTCCCGCACCACCGGCAACACACGGGCCAGCTCTTCGGCCAGCGGCACGGCGGGGCTGCCGGGCCGGGTCGACTCGCCACCGATGTCCAGAATGTCTGCGCCGTCCTTGAGCATCTGTTCGGCATGCCGCAGTGCCGCGGCGGCAGAGGCATGCATCCCACCGTCAGAGAACGAATCGGGCGTGACGTTGACGATGCCCATCACCCTGGGCTGGGTGAGATCGATCTGGAACCGGGTGGTATGCCACTGCATGGATGGGTCCGGAATGGACAACGGGGCCAGCAGGCCCCGTCGGTTGGATTCAGCGTGAAAGATCAGGCGACTGTGGGCGCCGGATCGGTGCTCACAGCGGGCGTGCCGCCGCTGCCGCCGCCACCGCCCACGGTCGGGTTGCGCGGCGTCCAGTCCTTCGGAGGACGGGGCGGCTTGCCGGCCATGATGTCGTCGATCTGATCCGCGTCGATGGTTTCCCACTCCAGCAAGGCATTGGCCATGGCGTGCATCTTGTCGCTGTGGCCTTCGATCAGGTCACGCGCCAGCTTGTATTGCTGGTCGATGATGCGGCGCACCTCGGCGTCCACCTTGCGCAGGGTTTCCTCGCTCATGTTGGTGGTCTTGGTGACCGAACGGCCCAGGAACACCTCGCCCTCGTTTTCGGCGTACACCATCGGACCCAGCGCATCGGTCATGCCGTAGCGCATCACCATGTCGCGAGCGATGTGGGTGGCGCGCTCAAAGTCGTTGCTGGCACCGGTGGTCATCTGGTTCATGAACACCTCTTCGGCGATGCGACCACCAAACAGCATGCTGATCTGGTTCAGCATGTAGTCCTTGTCGTAGCTGTAGCGGTCCTGCGCGGGCAGGCTCATGGTCACGCCCAGCGCGCGGCCACGCGGGATGATGGTGACCTTGTGCACCGGGTCGCACTTGGGCATGAGCTTGCCGATCAGCGCATGACCCGACTCGTGGTACGCCGTGTTCTTGCGTTCCTCTTCGGGCATCACCATGCTCTTGCGCTCGGGGCCCATGAAAATCTTGTCCTTGGCCTTCTCGAAGTCCTGCATCTCGACCACGCGCGCGTTGCGGCGCGCCGCCATCAGGGCGGCTTCGTTGCACAGGTTGGCCAGGTCGGCGCCGCTCATGCCGGGCGTGCCGCGGGCGATCACGCTGGGGTTGACGTCGGGACCCAGCGGCACTTTGCGCATGTGCACGTTCAGGATCTGCTCGCGGCCACGGATGTCGGGCAGCGTGACATAGACCTGGCGGTCAAAACGCCCCGGACGCAGCAAGGCGGCGTCCAGGATGTCGGGGCGGTTGGTGGCGGCCACCACGATCACGCCCACATTGGTCTCGAAGCCATCCATCTCGACCAGCATCTGGTTCAGGGTCTGTTCGCGCTCGTCGTTGCCGCCGCCCAGGCCAGCACCACGCTGGCGACCGACGGCATCGATTTCGTCGATGAAGATGATGCAGGGCGCGTTCTTCTTGGCGTTGTCGAACATGTCGCGCACGCGGGCCGCGCCCACACCGACGAACATTTCCACAAAATCCGAGCCCGAGATGCTGAAAAATGGCACCTTGGCTTCGCCGGCAATGCCCTTGGCCAGCAGCGTCTTGCCGGTGCCCGGAGGACCGACCAGCAGCAGGCCGCGCGGGATGCGGCCACCCAGCTTCTGGAATTTGGCGGGGTCTTTCAGGAAATCGACGACTTCCTTGACCTCTTCCTTGGCCTCGTCGCAACCGGCCACGTCGGCGAAGGTCACGGTGTTGTTGTTCTCGTCGAGCATGCGCGCCTTGCTCTTGCCAAAGCTGAAGGCACCGCCCTTGCCGCCGCCCTGCATCTGGCGCATGAAGTAGATCCACACGCCGATCAGCAGCAGCATCGGACCCCAGCTGACCAGCAGGGTCATGAGCAGCGAGCCTTCTTCGCGGGGACGCACGTCAAACTTGACGTTGTTGTTGATCAGGTCGCCGACCAGACCACGGTCCAGGAAGGTGGCGGTGGTGCGGATGCGCCGGTCATCGTGCGTGAGCGCCACGATCTCGGTGCCACCCTGGCCCTCCTGGATGGTGGCGCTCTTGATCTGCCCGGCCTTCACCTGGTCCAGAAATTCGGAGTAGCCGACATAGCCCGCAGCGACCGCAGAGCGGCCATCGAACTGTTTGAAGACGGTGAAAAGCACCATGGCGATGACCATCCACACGGCGATTTTCGAGAACCACTGGTTGTTCAAATGCGGCTCCTGGCTGCAAGGTTGTCAGATTTGGGCATATGGTGGCCATTTTAGGACTTTCAAGAAGCCCTGATCGCGATACATGTCTTGGGCGCTGTCCATCGAGGCCATGGCGGTGATTTCGGCGCCCCGGAAGAAAAACTTCAGAAGTTCATTCTGCGGCGGAATTCTTCAGACCCAGCCCCACCAGAAAGGTTTCAGAAGACTTGTCGCGCGAGGCCTTGGGCTTCATGGACTTGACCACCTTGAAGGTCTGGCGGAACAACGCCACCATGGGATCGTAGGCACCCCCATGAAACAGCTTGACCACCAGCGCCCCGTCGGGCTTGAGGCGCTTCTTCGCAAAGTCCACCGCCAGCTCCACCAGGTCGGCGATCAGCGCGGCATCGGCCGAACCGATGCCCGAGAGGTTGGGCGCCATGTCCGACACCACCAGATCGACGAACTTCACGTGGCGCTCCGTCAGCGCCTGCTCCAGTTCGGCCAGCACGGCGGCGTCCCGGAAGTCGCCCTGGATGAAGTGCACCCCTTCCACCGGGTCCATGGGCAGCATGTCCAGCGCAACGATCTGCCCCTGCAGCTCGCCCACCGCGGCCCCGTTGGGGCTGAGCCTGCGGCGCACATACTGGCTCCACGCTCCCGGTGTGGAACCCAGGTCCACGACCACGTCGCCCGGATGGATCAGCCCCAGCGTCTCGTCGATTTCCTTGAGCTTGTAGGCCGCCCGGGCACGGTAGCCGTCTTTCTTGGCCAGTCGCACGTAGGGGTCGTTGACGTGCTGGTTGAGCCAGGCCTTGTTGACCTTCTTGCTCTGAGTCTTGACTTTCATGCCCATGAGGGACGCCCGGGTCTCGTGTAAACGATAATTGTCCCATGCCCCAGATCACACTCACTCCCGCCCAGCGCAAAGTCCACCGCGCCGATGCCCACCACCTCGATCCGGTCGTCCTCGTCGGTGGCGACGGGCTCACCGCCGCTGTCAAGAAAGAAGTGGACGGCGCCCTCAAGGCCCACGGCCTGATCAAGGTGCGCGTGTTCAGCGACGACCGCGCCGCGCGCGAAGCCATGCTGCAGACCCTGACCAACGAGCTGGACGCCGCGCCGATCCAGCACATTGGCAAGCTGCTGGTGCTCTGGCGCCCGATGCCGGAAAAGGCCAGGATGGCCGATGAAGACCGCATGCCCGGCCCCAAGGACGTCAAGGTGCTGAAGTTCAGCAAACGCGGTGGCCAGCGCCCGGAGGTGAAGGTGGTGCGGGTGCTCGGCAACCAGCGCCTGACGCCCGGTGGCCAGGTCAAGCGCGCCAAGGTGCTCAAGAAAAGCATCAAGAAAAGCGCGCAATAGACCCTGCCAGGGCTGCGGCTGGCCTCTCGGTGGCCAGCGCGGCTTGAACTTCACCCCCTCGCGCACCCTCTGAGGCCGCATGAACACCCGCAACGCCAACCCCCTGCTCGACCTCACCGACCTGCCGCCGTTCGACACCATGGCGCCCGGTCACGTGGCCCCGGCCATGGAGGTGCTGCTGGCCGACGCCAGCGCCGCGCTGGAACGCGTCACCGACCCGGCTTTCCCGCCGGTCTGGGCCGACATGGCGCGCGCACTGGACGTGTCCAGCGAACGCCTGGGGCGCGCCTGGGGTGCGGTGAGCCACCTCAACAGCGTGGCCGACACGCCCGAGCTGCGCGCGGCGTACAACGAGGCCCTGCCCAAGGTCACCGAGTTCTGGACCCGCCTGGGCGCCGACGAGCGCCTGTACGCCAAGTACAAGGCCATGGATGCGGCCAGCCTCACGCCCGAGCAGGCGCAGGCCCACAAGAACGCGATGCGCGGCTTCGTGCTCGGTGGCGCCGATCTGCAGGGTGCGGCCAAGGAGCGATTTGCGCAAATCCAGGAGCGCCACGCCGAGCTGGCGCAGAAGTTCAGCGAGAACGCGCTCGATGCCACCGACGCTTTCTCGCTGCTGGTGGACGCCGGGCAGCTCGCGGGCGTGCCCGACGACGTGCTGCAAGCCACCGCCGCCGCGGCCCAGGCCGAGGGCAAGACGGGCCACAAGCTCACGCTGAAGATGCCGTGTTACCTGCCGGTGATGCAGTTCGCCCACAGCAGCGCGCTGCGGCAGACGCTCTACAAGGCCTACGTGACGCGGGCCAGCGATCAGGCCGAAGGCGAGGCGGTGAAGTTCGACAACACCGCCATCATGGGTGAGTTGCTGGCCTTGCGGCACGAAGAAGCCCAGCTGCTGGGCCACCGCCACTTTGCCGACGTGTCGCTGGTGCCCAAGATGGCCGAGTCGCCCGAGCAGGTGATCACTTTCCTGCGCGACCTGGGCCACAAGGCCCGCCCCTACGCCGAACAGGATCTGGCCGACCTGCGCAGCTTCGCCGCCCAGCAACTGGGACTGCAAGACCCGCAGGCCTGGGACTGGCCCTACATCGGTGAAAAGCTCAAGGAAGCGCGCTACGCCTTCAGCGAGCAGGAGGTCAAACCCTATTTCACGGCCCCCAAGGTGCTGGCCGGTCTGTTCCAGATCGTCGAAACCCTGTTCGAGGTGGCGATCCGCCGCGACAGCGCGCCGGTCTGGCACCCCTCGGTCGAGTTCTACCGCATCGAGCGCAGCACGCCTGCGGGCGCCCAACTCGTCGGCCAGTTTTATCTGGACCCGGCAGCCCGCAGCGGCAAACGCGGCGGCGCCTGGATGGACGATGTGCGCGCCCGCTGGCTGCGCCCGGACACGGGGGCACTGCAGACGCCGGTGGCGCACCTGGTGTGCAACTTCGCCGACGGTGTCAACGGCAAGCCGCCCCTGCTCACCCACGACGACGTGATCACGCTGTTCCACGAGTTCGGTCACGGCCTGCACCACATGCTGACGCAGGTGAACGAACGCGATGTTTCGGGCATCAGCGGTGTCGAGTGGGATGCGGTGGAACTGCCGAGCCAGTTCATGGAAAACTTCTGCTGGGAATGGGACGTGCTCAAGCACATGACCGCCCACGTGGACACCGGCGCGCCGCTGCCGCGCGCGCTGTTTGACAAGATGCTGGCGGCCAAGAACTTCCAGAGCGGACTGCAAACCCTGCGCCAGGTGGAGTTCGCCCTGTTCGACATGCTGCTGCACAGCCAGACCCCGCCCGTCACCAGCGGGGAGGCCATCCTCGCACTTCAGCGGCAGGTGCGCGACGAGGTGGCCGTGCTGCAGCCACCGGCCTACAGCCGCACACCCCACACCTTCAGCCACATTTTTGCCGGCGGTTATTCGGCCGGGTATTACAGCTACAAGTGGGCCGAGGTGCTGTCGGCCGACGCCTACGCCGCCTTTGAAGAGGCGGCAAAAACCGCCGGGCACAACACGCTGGACGTGGCCACGGGCCGCCGCTACCGCGAAGCCATTCTGGAAGCGGGCGGCAGCCGTCCGGCGATGGAATCCTTCAAGGCTTTCCGGGGCCGCGAACCCCGCATCGACGCCCTGCTGCGCCACCAGGGCATGGCTTGATTTTCCCGACCACCTGCCGATAGGAGCTGACATGCATGCATACCACCTGATTCCCGTCTCCCGTGTGGCGGGCGCCGTGGCCGGTGTGGCCCTGAGCCTGCTGGCCACGGCGGCGCTGGCCCAGGGCGTCCACCGCATCGTCGGCCCCGACGGTCGCGTCACCTACTCGGACCAGCCGCCGCCCAGCGGCGCCACGGTGCGCCAGGCGGGTGGTGCAGCATCGGGCGGCAGCGCCGCAGCGCAGCTGCCCTTCGAACTGCGCCAGGTGGTCAACCGCTTCCCGGTGACGCTCTACACCAGCAGCGACTGCGCGCCCTGCAACAGCGGCCGCAACCTGCTCAACGCGCGCGGGATTCCCTACACAGAAAAAACCGTCAGCACCTTCGAGGATTCCGAAACGCTCAAACGCATCAGCGGCGAAAGTTCGTTGCCGTTCCTGACCATCGGTGGTCAACAGATCAAGGGCTTCTCGGATGCGGAGTGGACCCAGTTCCTGGACGCAGCGGGTTATCCCAAACAATCGCAGCTGCCAGCCGGTTACCGGCGCCCGGCGAGCACACCCCTGGTGGCGGTGAAGCCCGTCGAAGCCGCTTCGACCCAGGGTGCTGCGGCCCAGCGCCCCGCCAAGCCCATCGAGGTGCCGGTCGCGCCCCCGCCGACCAACCCGGCCGGCATCCGCTTCTGACCCCTGCGCGGGCGGCGCCTCAGAACACCAGGGTTTTCACGCCAGCGGACGTGCCCAGCAGGCACACGCTGGCTTTCTGGTGCGCGAACACGCCCACCGTCACCACGCCCGGCCACTGGTTGACCAGGCTCTCGAAGCCCAGCGGGTCGGTGATCTGCAGGCCGGTCACGTCCAGAATGTGCTGGCCGTTGTCGCTCACCAGCGGCGCGCCGTCCTTGAACCGAACCTGCGCCTTGCCGCCCAGCGCAGCGAACTGGCGGATCAGCCGGGCCGTGGCCATGGGGATCACCTCCACCGGCAACGGGAAAGCGCCCAGCGCCTTCACCATCTTGGACTCGTCGGCAATGCAGACAAAGCGCCGTGACTGGGCCGCGACGATCTTCTCGCGCGTGAGCGCCGCGCCGCCACCCTTGACCATGTGGCCACTGGCGTCGATCTCGTCGGCGCCGTCGATGTAGACCGACAGTTCGGCCACATCGTTGGCCTCGAAGACCGGAATGCCCAGCGCCTGGAGCCGTGCGGTGGACGCCACCGAGCTGGAGACCGCGCCCGGGATCTGGTCCTTCATCGAAGCCAGGGCGTCGATGAATTTGTTGACAGTGGAACCGGTGCCCACGCCAACGATTTCGCCGGGGGTCACGTACTGGAGGGCGGCCTGCCCCACCAGGGCTTTGAGTTCGTCTTGGGTCATTTGCGACAATCGGCGGTTACGAAGAATCCGGCGATTATCCAATGTCCCTCCTGCCCTACGCGCTTGCCCGCCCCTTCCTGTTTGGCCTCGACCCGGAAGCGGCCCACGAGCTCACCCTGCACAGCATTGCCAAACTTCAGCACTCCCCGCTGACCTGCCTGTACAGCGAATCGCGGGTGGACGACCCGATGGTCCTGGCCGGCCTGCGCTTCCCCAACCGCGTCGGCCTGGCCGCCGGACTGGACAAGAACGCCCGCTGCATCGACGGTCTGGCGGCGATGGGCTTTGGTTTCGTCGAGGTGGGCACGGTCACACCCAAGGGCCAACCCGGCAACCCCAAACCGCGCATGTTCCGCATTCCGCAGCGCCACGCGCTGATCAACCGCCTGGGCTTCAACAACGACGGGCTCGACGCGTTCCTGGCCAACGTGCAGCGGGCGCGCTTTCGCACCGCGGGCGGTGCTTCGCCCATGCTGCTGGGCCTGAACATCGGCAAAAACGCCAGCACGCCGATCGAGCGGGCCACCGACGACTACCTCCACTGCCTGGATGGCGTGTACCCGCACGCGGACTATGTGACGGTCAACATCTCCAGCCCGAACACCCAGAACCTGCGCAGCCTGCAAAGCGACGAGGCGCTGGACGCGCTGCTGGGCGCTGTGATGGAACGCCGTGAACAACTGGCACAGCGCCACGGCAAACAGTCACCGGTGTTCCTGAAGATCGCCCCCGATCTGGACGATGCACAGATCGAAGTCATCGCGGCCACGCTGAAGCGGCACGGCACCGACGCGAGCGGACAGGTCACCCAGCGCCTGGGTGTGATCGCCACCAACACCACCCTGAGCCGGGACGCCGTCCAGGGTCTGGCGCACGCTCAAGAAGCGGGCGGCCTGTCTGGTGCGCCGGTGCTGGAGGCCAGCAACCGGGTGATCCGCCAGCTGCGCGGCGCGCTGGGTCCGCAGTTTCCGATCATCGGCGTGGGTGGCATCCTGAGCGCGCAGGACGCGCTGGGCAAGATCGCTGCCGGTGCCGACCTGGTGCAGATCTACACCGGACTGATCTACAAAGGCCCGGCGCTGGTCCGCGAGGCCGCGCAGGCGATCAAGGGCCTTCGCTGATCACCGCAGCAACCCGGCCACATGCTGGCCGATGGCCAGACAACTGGTCAGCCCCGGCGACTCGATACCGAACAGGTTGACCAGACCGGGCACACCGTGCACAGCCGGGCCGTCGATGCGGAAGTCGGCGGCGGGCTCGTGTGGTCCATTGATCTTGGGCCGCATGCCGGCATAGCCCGGCTGCAACGCGCCATCGGGCAGTCCGGGCCAGTACCTGCGCACCTCGGCGTAGAACGCATCGCCCCGGTCCGGGTCCACCTGCAAATCGGCGGGGTCGTCAGTCCATTGCACATCCGGCCCGAATTTGGCCTGGCCACCCAGGTCGATGGTCAGGTGCACGCCCAGTCCGGCCAGGTGTTTGTCCGGCTCGGGGGCCGGGTAGACCAGGCGCTCAAAGGGTGAGCGCCCCGCCAGCGTGAAGTAGTTGCCTTTGGCGTACCAGGGGCGCGGCACATGGCGCGGGTCCAGCCCGAGCGTGTGGCGCGCCAGCGCACAGGCGTGCAAGCCTGCGGCGTTGACCACGGTGCGAGCACGCAGCACCGTCCCATCCGTCGCCATCACCTCAATGCCCTTGTCGGTGATGCGCAACCGCTCCACACCACTGTGGCAGACCACCAACCCACCCGCATTTTCCAGATCACCCTGCAGCGCCAGCATGAGCGCATGGCTGTCGATGATGCCGGTGGAAGGGGAGTGCACGGCGCCCAGGCACTCCAGTTGCGGCTCCAGAGCCCGCGCTTCTTCCCGTGTCAACAAGGTCAGATCCATCACCCCATTGGCGCGCGCCTGGTCGATGATGGACGGCAAGGTGGCCACCTGGGATGGCGAAGTGGCCACGATCAATTTGCCGCAGCGACGGTGCGCGACACGCCGTTCAGCGCAGTAGCCGTACAGCAGTTCCTTGCCCTGCACGCACAGCCGGGCCTTGAGCGATCCGCTCGGGTAGTAGATGCCGGCATGGATCACTTCGCTGTTGCGGGCGCTGGTGCCGGTGCCGATGGCCGCCTCGCGCTCGATCACCATCACCTGTCGGCCCGCCAGGGCAAGGGCACGGCCCACAGCCAGCCCCACGACGCCGGCCCCGATGACCACCGCATCCACCGCATCCACCGCGTCGCTCGGGCTGCTCATGGGTTGCGATCCAGCAGTGCTTTCACATGCTCGCTGGGAATGGCGTAGGCAATTCCAGAGGGCTGGCTCAACGCCGACTCCCGCGTTCCTTTGATCAGGACCATGTTCATCACACCCACGATCTCTCCCGTATCCAGATGGAACAAAGGCCCGCCACTGTTGCCCGGGTAGGCGGTGGCATCGAGCTGAAAAATCGAGAAGGTCCCGTTGCGCAGGCCGCGAATGGCCCGTGCGCCCAGGCGATCGGCATTCGGACTGGGCAGTGCCGCCACCGTGATGGACGACACCGTGGCGCGGTGGGTGACCACCGAAAAACCCAGCACCCCGCCAATCGGGAAGCCCATGAAAGCCAGGCTGTCACCCTCTCTCACCCGCCCGGAGTCGCCCACAGGCATGGCGGCGCCCGTCGGCCCTTCGATGCGCAGGAGAGCGAGATCGTGCTCGATAGCTTTCTCAACCAGGCGCGCTGACCGCATCTGCCACTCGCCGCTGGCAGCCTGCACCTGCACCACCAGCGCGGGAGCCTCGCTCAACCCCAGGTCATCGGGCACCACATGGGCGTTGGTCACCACCTGATCACCCTTGCCGACAAAAAACCCGGTGCCACGCAAGGTGAAACGGGGGTTGGCGGTGGCCTTGAAGGTGCCCACCATCACCACGGAACCCTTGAAACGGGCGATCGTGTCAGAGAGGTTGGCATGCGCGGGCCAGGCGAACCCCAAAAGGACCAGCATGCAGGCCATGCGGCGGGCGAGCCCGCTGAACAAAGGTGGCAGCATCTTCATGAAGAAGTCGGTTTGGTCCGCCAGGCGGTGAGGGTTTTTCGCAGCAAATGCAGGGCCAGCAAGCCGGGTGGCATGCGCAGCCAGTGGCCGCGAAGATAAAGCAGGAACCGGGCCGGGGGCGTCCAGGCATCGCTGAGCGACGCGTGCACCGGTCGCAAGGCCCGCAGGTACAAGGCGTCTTGCAGCCACGCGCGTTGGTCAAGCGCCAACCCGCCATGGGCGGTGAGCCCGCGCCAGACCGGCTCGGGCACAGGCGTTTCCAGCACCATTTGGGTGTAACGCAGCGCTTGGCACAGAGGCCAGCGCAAATCCAGGTGCGCTGCGCGCTCCAGCAAGGACTCCCAGAAGCCGGGGCGGTGCGCGTTTTCGCGCAGCAAAGCATCCAGATCGACCAGTCCGCGCAAGCCCATCTCCAGCTCACTTTCATGGAACAGGTGGGCTGCGCTGTGCAACACCTGGTCCGCGCGAGACAGCGTGTGGATCGCGACACCGCCCTCCAGCGCCTCGGCCGCGTCCAGCAACGCTGTGGTGTCTGGCTTGAAACGGGCGGTCAGGGGCAGGATGGCGTGATGCACATCCAGTACCGTGCCGCGCGTCATGTGCCGCAGCGGCGGAATTTCGTGCATCCACTGGCGGTAGTAACGCTGGTCGTAGGCGTCGCGGTTGGTGGACACCCAGCCGGCCATCATGAGGGCGGATTCTGCGGCGGCCAGGCGTTCGCGAGGGACCAGAATGTCCACATCGGAGACCATGCGCCCCAGGCCTGCATCGCTGCCTCGCAACACATACGCAGCGCCCTTGAGAACCACGGTCGGCAGCCCTTCAGCACCCAGCGCACGGGCGATGTGATGCACTTCGTGACCCAACTCAAGGTGCTGGCGCTGAGCCAGCAGCAGCGCTGAGGCCAGGTGCTGGCGCGGCGCCTCGGGCAAGGCTTGCCAAACGCCGGCACGCTGCGCCAAAGCCGCGATTCGAGCGAGCAGGTCTGCCGGGCGCGCCTGGCAGATCAACAAATCCCATTCGCCTGGCGCGAGATCGACCAAGCGCTCCGGCTCGCGCAAAGCCATCACCAGCAAACGCATCGACGGCAGGCTCATGGCAAAGAGGGCTTGAGCTCGGAAAACCAGCGCAAGGCCTGATCCAGGTCGCCATATCGCAGATCGTGACAGTCACTCCGGTCTGTCACGCGCGATAGCGCCTCGAATCCGGCGCGACCGTGCACATGGTGGTTGAAGCTGTTGGATGCGAGTTCCACCAGCGCCTGCGCTTTCGGTCGCTCGGTCACAGCCAACGAAGCGCCTTCTTCATATTTGGGAAACACGATCCACGCGGGCGGAGCACTCACCCGGGCCTGTTCAAGACTCAGGGAAGACACCTTCAGGTGCGCCACCGTGCCCTTCATGGTGTCGTGGGCCACAGGTCCGATCACCACGGAGGGATCGAGCCGCCGGATCACGTCGATGGATCGGTTCTTCAAACTCACCGGGCGGGGAAACGGCAGCACACGCCCGGTATCGACGTCCAGCAGCGCCATCTCATCAGACAGCAAGCGCCAGCCGTTGAGCATGAGTGCCGCGCACAAGGTGCTTTTGCCCGAACCCGGCGGCGCGGGCAAAAGCACCACGTGTCCATGGTTTTCCAGCACGGCGGAATGGACCGTCAGCAAACGGTGGCAATGACTGGTCACACACCAGTTCATGCCCCACTCCAGAAAGGCAAACGCCTCTTCCAGTGCCAGCGGTGTAAAAGGCTGCAGACCGTCCATCTGAAACACGCTGAGTGGCTTGTACCAGCGCCGCCGCGGCAGCACCGCGACATGAAAATCAGCAAAGACAGAGGGCCCCGGGCCTGAGAACAGATACTCCGCATAAAGACTGCCCAGCCCCCTGGCCACCACCGGAATCGGGCTGCGGATGTGCATCACGAACGGTGAGATCACCAGGCACAGGCCGGGACCCGACAACCGCTGTTGCAAGACCTGAGGCGACAGGGAATGCAATGGCGCGAATTCACTCACCCTGGACAACGCTCAACAAAACCCAGGGTTTCAAAGCTGCCCAGCAGTTCACGCATTTGATCGAGGTCTTCCACGTCGGGCGCTCCCTGCAACAACTCAAAGGTCAACTCAGGGGCTGCAAACGTTGATCGACCCATCAAGGCCTGGAGCACTTGCCCCGCCACAGGCGTCAGGGCATGCAGACGTCCGCTCGCATCGTCATAGACGACAACACCATCCGACCAGACCTGAAGCGCCAGGTCTGCGCTGCGTGGGCAGTGGAACAGCGGCTCGGTGGGCGCTGGTGTCACAGGAAGGCAGGGCCGTATATCTTTTCAAAGTAGGCCAGGGTTTGCGGCATTGTCCAGTTCGCCCCGGCGAAAGGCGACCAGTTCCCCTGTCGGTTCCATATCTCCCGGCATTGCCGCTTGTTCAAAAGCACAAAACTGGAAGCGTTGCCCACCGACACCGCCGAAAGAAAGGCTGCCGTCACATACCGCGCCAGCTTCTCGTGGTTTTGCGTGCCCGTGGACTCCAGGACCTGCTGCAACGACATCTGCTTGTAGAACTGCCGGTTGGCGCTGAACCCGGTGGCACTTGAAATGAAGGGGGTTTCCGACTTGAACTTGTGCGGCAGACCCCGATCACTGCGAAGCCAATGCTCGGGTGGCGCGCATTCAAAATCTTTTTGAATCACCCGGCCCCGGCTCACCTTCATGTGCGCGGCGGTCAGCGAAGAAAAGGCCGACGGACGCACACAGGAGTTCCCGCCCGCCAGCACCGAGTTGCTCTTGAGCGCGGCCAAGACCGGAGCCGCCGCCATACCGGCGCGCATCAGGCGACGGCGGCTCACCCCCTCAGGGGTTCCATCATCGCTGCGCGGTGTGGAAGAAGAAAACGGTTCGTTCATGGTAGCTACCTCACTTGTCGGGCGCGCCAGCTGTCACCCAAGTTCAGTCCAGCATGGACACAATGCCAGTATATCGGCCATGTACCAGTTTGTAAGCAAGAATCCTGCCCCCGGGCTCCACCACGATACAAGTCCTTGATCCGCATGGATTTTTCATCACCTCCATCAGGATCGCGTGGCCCGCAGTCGCTGGAACTGTCAACCCGGCCGACATCACCATCAGGACTTGTTCAGCAAGCTCTGCACTTCTTCGTGTGCTGAAAACTGCTTTCCGAGCGCGCTCAACTCCTTGAGCAAGGTCCTGGCAGCGGTGGCATTGCCAGCCTTGAGTTGCATTTTGGCCAGGTGGAGCTTGAACGTGGCATTGTCGGGCTGCGCCTTCAGTGCGTCGCTCTGCAGCTTGATGGCGCGATCATGCTGGTTGCGCTCGGACAGCAGCACCGCGAGCGTGTCCATCAAGGCGGGCTGGTTGGGCGCCAGCGAGTTCGCCTTCTCGGCCAGGTCCAACGCGTCCGATCGGCCCAGCTTGCCGGCCGCCCAGGCCAGGTTGTTCAGGGCCGGTACATGGCGCGGCTGCAACTGAAGCACCCGTTCATAATGCCGCGCGGCTTGAGCCCATTGGCCAGCCTCGATCTCGCGGCCTCCCAAATAAAGCGGGAATGCCACGTCTCGGGGGTGTGACTTTGCCCAGTCCGCAGCGACTTGCGCAGCCTGGGCGACTTGCCCGCCTGCCAGCAGCGCTGCGTGCCATTTGATGGCCAGCTCGGCAGAGGGCGCCACCTTCATCCCATTCCGGTACGCCTGCACCGCAGCGTTTCCGTTTTTCGCCGCCGCATGCACATGCCCTTCCATGAGGTACCCGGTGTCTTCCTTGGGCCGCTGCGCCTGGATTTCACGCACGACCACCAGCGCCTCGTCGATCTTCCCCGATTGAAGCGCGAGGTCCACCAGCGCACGCTGGGTCGGCAGGTGGTTGGACTGGACTTCCAGCGCTTTTCGAAGACTCTGGCCCGCGGCATTCATGTCCTTCCTGGCCATGTGAACGCTCGCCATGCGCATGTGCGGAATGGGCGAACGGGGCACCATGCCAATGAGTTTTTTGAAGTTCCCTTCGGCCTGGTTGAACTCGCCCGAAACGATCTGCGCGCGCCCCAACGCGTCCAGCATCTCGGGCTCCAGAGGCAGGGCTGCGACAGCCGACTGCGCAGCAGTCAATGCCGCTTTGGCGTCGCCTCGGCGCAGCAGGTACTCGATGAGCATCAACCGGGGCGCTTTGTCGCCGGGCGCTGCCGCGATGGCCTTTTCCATGATCCCCTGCACCTCGACGGGATCGTCACCGGCGCGCACCGCCAGCTCCGCCCGCGCCATCAGCGCAGGCGCATTCTTGGGGTTGCGCTGAATCTGCTGATCCAGCCGGGCCTTCGCATCCTGGGGCTTGCCATCGAGCACATCCAGCGCAGACAAGGCCGCGGTGGCGGCGAAGTAATCGGGAGAGCGCTGGAGGGCGCCTTCGAACGCCTGGCGGGCGCCAGCCCGGTCGTCGCGCATCAGCAGAGCGCGGCCCCGCAATTGCAGCGGGAGGGGATCGGAGGCCTGCTTCTTCTCCATCGCCGCGATGGCGGCCAGGGCTTTGTCCAGGTCGCGGCGCTGCATGTGGGCGTTGATCAGGGCCAGGTCGGCGGTGACACCGGTGTCGGTGGCCGCGATGTCCTGCAGTGCATCGAGCGCCAGCTCGGTCTTGCCACCCAGCAGCTGACTGACCGCCAGTGAAGTGCGCTTGGCCGGATCGGCGGGATCGAGCTGGGCCGAACGGGCAAACAACTGCTCGGCCCGACCGATGTCGCCTTGCAACATAAAGGCTTGTCCCGCGATCGCCAGCATCGCCGGATCGGCATCGTTGCTTTCAAGGTTGGAGGGCAAGGCCGCAATCGCCCGCTCCACCTGACCGGTTCGCAAGTAGGTCATGAGCAACACCCGGCGCGCCAAGGTCAGCTCGGGGGCCACCTGCACCACCCGCGCCAGGCTGGCCTCGGCATTGGAAAAATGGCCCAGGCGAAAGTCGATGGCGCCACCCAGCTCCAGTGCCGCCGGGCTTTGCGGAGTCAGCTTGAGCAACTGCTGCACATGGCCGCTGGCGGCCTGGAAATCCCCTTTCTGGAACGCCATTTGACCTTGCAGGTACAAGGTCTGTGGCTGGCCCGGCGCCTGCGCGACCAAGGCCGCAAGCTCGTGCGCGGCAGGCTCGATCTGCTTCTGGCTGAGCAAGCCTCGGACCAGGGCGGCGCGGGCATCGGCGGCGGCGGGCTTGACCTTCAGCGCCGATCGGTAAGCGTCCAGCGCCTGGTCTGGCCGGGCCAGCCCGTAGAGCAGGACATCCCCCTTGAACTTGAGGGCATCGCTGTTGTCGGGCGCTCGTTCGATCACGCCATCGAGAACCGCGAGCGCCGCGTTGAAGTCTCTCTTGGCCGCTTGCGCACGGGCCTGCTCGATCCTGGCCGGTGCATGGTCAGGAACCGCCTGCAGCGCACCCTCCAGCGCCCGCTCAGATGCGTCCAATTGACCTTGCTGGCGCCAGGCGACCGCCACCTGGATGAGCAATTCGGCCTGGGCCGCCGGTTGCCCCAGGCGCAGCTGGTCGAACTCGCTGGTGACCTCCTGGAACTTGCCTTGCCGCAGGCGCGCACGCGCCAGCAGTGGCGCCACCTCGTCCATCGGATAGCCCAGGTCGCGCGCCCTTTGCAATTCGGTTTCGCCGCCCACCAGGTCTCCCGTCTGGAGCAAGGCCTGACCCAGCAGGAAGCGGGCTTCGGGCAGATCGGACTGCTGCTGCAACGCATTCTTGAGCTGAATGATGGCAGCGGCCGGATCGTTGTTGGCCTGGTATTGCCGCGCAGAGGCCAGCAGCTTCTGGGGATCTTCAGACCCACAGGCAGCCAACAAGCTCAGACAAAGCACTGGGAGGATCACAAAGTGGCGCTTGGTGCGGGGTGGGTGAGTCACGTTCGAACTCCTTGTCGGGTGTTTCAAGCCTTGATGCCCAGGCGGTGCATCAGGTCGTACAGGGTAGGGCGACTGACCCCCAGAAGCTCCGCAGATCGCAAGACATTGCCATTGGCATGCGCCAGGGCCGCGATCACCGCCCCTCGCTCTGCATCTTCGCGCACCGTGCGCAAATCAAACGCCGCCCCGGGGTTGATCCCATCGGCTCCGGGCAGTCCGAGGTCATCGAGCGTGATCACCGGGCCGTCGGACATGATGACGGCGCGCTTGATGCAGTTCTCCAGCTCACGGATGTTGCCCGGCCAGCGGTGCGACTCGATGGCCCGCAGGGCGTCGGGTGCCAGCGACAGACTGCGGCGATTTTGCGCGCTTGCAAACCGCTTGACCAGGGCATGCGCCAGCAGCGCGGCATCGCCGACGCGCTCTCTCAGGGGTGGAATGTCGATCACGATTTCAGCCAGCCGGTAGAACAGATCCTCCCGGAAACGGCCTTCCTGCGTCAGCCGCTTGAGATCCTGATGGGTCGCGCAGACGATGCGCACATCCACCGCGATTTCATGACGCCCTCCGACGCGTTCGACCACTCGCTCCTGCAGAAACCGCAACAGCTTGGCTTGCAACGGGAGGGGAAGATCGCCGATTTCGTCGAGCATCAGCGTCCCGCCATGGGCCGTTTCGATCTTTCCCGGCGTGGTTTTTGCCGCACCGGTGAAGGCCCCTTTTTCATACCCGAACAGCTCACTCTCGAGCAGATTTTCCGGGATCGCGGCGCAGTTGATGGCCACAAAGCGTTCGGTCTTGCGGTTGGAGGCCTGGTGCAATCCACGCGCCAGGACCTCCTTGCCCGTTCCACTCTCGCCCAGGAGCAGCACGGTTGCACCGGTACTGGCCACTTTTTCGATCGTTCGACACACCCTGAGCACCTGCGGATCGCGCGTGATAAGCCCTTCCAGCGCATCCGGCTGCCTGGACGCCTGGAGTCGCTGATTTTCTTTTTGCAGCTCGTACAGACGAAACGCGCGTTCAACGATCAGGTTGAGGATCTCTGGCTCGAAAGGTTTGGCCAGAAAGTCGTACGCACCCATCGCCACCGCACGCAGCGCGTTTTCCTGGGCGTTCTGGCCCGTCAGCACAACGATCCGGGTGTCGGGCGAAGCCGCCAGCATTTGTTCGAGCAGCGCAAAGCCTTCCTTGGCATCGTCTGCATGCGGCGGCAGACCCAGATCCATGGTCACCACCGCCGGCGCATGCCGACGCAACTGGGCCAGCGCGCCTTCCCGATCTTCGGCCGTCACGGACTCGTAGCGGTCCAGCGACCACTTGATCTGTTTCTGAAGCGCCAGGTCGTCCTCGACGATCAGCAGCTTCATCTGGTTTCTGTCTTCGCTCATGCCTCTCCCAAAGATTGCAGGTCTGACGTGGAAAATGCTTCGATCAGTGGCAACAGCACGGTGATGACCGTCCCGCGGCCCTCCTCGCTGTCCACGCTCACTCGCCCACCCAGCTCCTGCACGTACTGAAAACTCTCGTAGGCGCCGATGCCCATGCCGGCTGATTTGGTGGTTTGAAACGGACGAAACAAACGCTCCTGGACAAAGGCGGTGGCCATGCCCACGCCCTGGTCCCCGACTTCGACCCGGGCATGGCTGCCAAAGCGGTCCACCTTCAGCCAGACGCGCAGCTCGGGTGCCGTCGCGTCCAGGGCGTTGTTCACCAGATGCCCGATCACGCGCTCCAGCCGTTCGGCGTGGCCCCTGGTGAACACACGGGGCTCGACATGCACGTCCAAGCGCCTGCCGCGCCTGAGAACTCCAGCACCAATGGCATGCGCAACCTGCTCCAGGTCAACGCCTGCAGCGCCGCCAGCCGGTGTCGCGCCTTCGCGCAATTGCAGCATGAGTTGCCGCATGCGCTCCAGGGAATTTTCTACGGTCATCAGCATGTCGGCCTGAAATTCCGGGTTGTTGCCCAAGCGCTTGGCGTTCTTCAGCATGAGCGAGAGCTGGGTCACGATGTTTTTCAGGTCATGAACCACAAATGCGGACATGCGGCTGAAGGCCTCGAACTTGCGCGCATCCAGCAGCGACTCGGTCGCCTGCATCTGTGCCAGGTAGCTGGCCGCCTGTCGGCCCGCTGCCTTGAGCAGATCGTTGACCTCCCAGTTCACATCCACCCGACTGCGCGGGCTGGCCAGTATCACGAAACCGAGCAAGTTGTCACCCGCCCACAGGGGCGACAGCAACCAGGCCTGTGGCTGAGATTGCAGCCAGGAGGGCACAACCATGTGTCGATATCGCTCTGGCGATAGCGCCCACTCCTTCAGGTCGATCACCCAGCCGGTGTCTTGCATGAAGAGCATCAGCGGTGAATCGGAAGGCTCGGTGTGACCGATCTGCGGCCAATTCCAGCGTGCCACCTGGCGCAGGTGGGTCTCTTCTGGCCGACGGATCCACAAAGCACCCGATGGGCTCTCAACCAGATCGGCCATGCCGCGAATCACGCGCAAGCCAACGTCCTGCGGCGCGCCTTCGCTGGACAGGTTGTGGGTGAACTTGAGCCACTCTTCCCGATAGTCATACCGATACGGGAAAAAGTGCTTGTTCAGCCAGACCCTGAGGCGGGATCGCAAGGAGCCCGAAAGCAACACCGCCAGCAGGGCCACACCGGCCAGGAAAACCAGCGCGAGTTGAGCCGCCCGCCCCCAGTCCCCACCGAAATAGCGAACGTAGTAGCCCACCATGGCAATGAACAACAGATACACGCCCACCAGCGCCAAGGTGGCCGTGTGAAACACCGCTCGGTGAGACACCCGGATCTTGCCCGCCCAGTTCCGGTGTCGGCTGGCCGAAAGCAGCAGCAGGGGCATCAAAGCGGCGTGCACCAGACCGCGCACCCGAACAGCGTCGGCATCCAGGCCACTGAACAACGCCGCCTGGGAATACAGGTGCAGATCGAAAAGAAAAATACCTGCCAGGCCCAGGCACACGGGCTTGGCGTTCCAGGCCGCGTCATCCGGGAGGTTGCGCACAATCTGCTCGATCAGAAGCAGGCCAAACACCGTCATCAGCATCATGGTCACAAACCAAGCACTGAGACGCGCATCGCCCGTCTGCGGATCACCGAACAAGCCAACGAGCAAGGCAGCCCCACTGGCCAGCGGCAAAAGCACCGCGCCACGCACCAGCCAACGCCTGAAGCCCAAATCTTGCGAGGCGGGGCCGGCGAAACGCAGAAGGAAGACCAGGAAGGCAAACCAGGCGGCGTAGCGACCCACATCGGTCAGTGCGGCAAGCCACCACAACACCGGCACGTACCCGGCAGCCCACACACAGCCAGCCCAGAGCGCCGTCAGGGCTGTCGCAGCAAGGGCGGCCCAGCCAGCCAGCCGACCGTCGCTTTGTCCTCGCCCGCGCCACGCCAGGTAGACCGCCAGGCCACCGTACAGCAATGCCGCCAGGGCGTAGCCCCAGACGGTCAGTGGATTCTCTGTATCGCTCATGGACAATGATGGCCAACCCCGCTGCCGGGGAACAGGGTCACTGCGCTCCCTTGCCGGTCAGCACCACACCCACGGTCTGAAAAAGAATCACCAGATCCAGAAACAGGGAGTGATTTTTCACGTAATACAGGTCGTACTGCAGCTTGTTGACCGTGTCCTCCTGCGTCGAGCCGTACTGGTAGCTCACTTGCGCCCAGCCCGTCACGCCCGGCTTGACACTGTGCCGAACCGCATAAAACGGGATCTCCTGGGTCAGCTTCTCCACAAAGTAGGGCCGCTCGGGCCTGGGGCCGACCAGACTCATATGCCCCAGCAGCACGCTGATCAGCTGCGGGAGTTCGTCGATGCGCAACTTGCGGATCACACGCCCCACACGGGTCACCCGGCTGTCGCCTGCGGTGGCCCATCGTGGCACGCCGTCTTTCTCGGCATCGGTGCGCATGCTGCGGAACTTCACCACATCAAAACCCTTGCCGTCCAGCCCGACGCGCTCCTGCCGGTAAAAAATGGGGCCCGGACTCTCCAGCCGAATCACGACTGCGGTGATCAGCATGACCGGCGCCGCCAGCACGAGCAAAGCCACCGAGCACAGGATGTCGAACACCCGCTTGATCGTGGTTCTCAGAAAACCCTGGTTGAAGCCATCGCCAAAAATCAACCAGCCAGCAGAGACCGCGTCGAGCCGGATCTGCCCGACATTGCGCTCGAAATACGCCGCAATGTCGACCACGCGAACACCCGTCAGCTTGCAATCGAGCAAGGCACGCATGGGCATGCTGCCACCCCGTCGCTCGGACAGCGCCACCACAATCTCGTCAACGCCGCGCTGGCGAACCACTTCGGTGAGGGTCTGCCCCTCCTTGAGTTCGCTCCAGCTCGGCACCAGATGCTCGCGTTCATTGGGACTGGCGAAATAACCCACCAGTTCGGCATTGGACGACGGTCGTTTCACGGTCTCGCCCACGGACAGCGCTCGCGCCCCCGTCCCGTAAACCAAGACCTTGCGGCGCGTTAACGAAGCGGTGAGGAACTGTCCCACCAGCACCTGATACAGCAGCAGCAAAGTGGTCGCCATCATCACCACAATCACCGCCTCGGTCCGCCCATAGAAGGCCGCCAGCGGCAGCAGCAGCAGAACCGCGACCACAATCAAGCCGGTGGTGAGAAACGACACGACAGCGCGTGCCCACATCTGGGTCGTGCTGAAAGCATTGCTGCGGTCGTAGAAGCCCAATGCCGCATTGACCGCGAGGAAACCCAGCCCCATGAGGCCACCACGGCCAAGCCCTCGCACCAGTTGCACCGTGTTGATGTGCTCGGCATCCGACAGC
>PNMN01000014.1 GCA_013823655.1 Comamonadaceae bacterium
ACCGTCACGCTGGGCGTGCACATCGCTGCGCCCGGTCTGGCCGTGCTGCCCGACAGCGCCATCGACCAGGTGGCGCGCCAGCGCCTGTCCACGGTCTACATGCCGGGCCACAAAATCACCATGCTGCCCGACCAGGTGGTGCAGACCTACACGCTGATGGCCGGGCGCGACTGTCCCGCCGTGTCGCTCTACGCCAGCTTCGACGAGACCACGCTGGAACTCAAGGACACGCGCACCGCGCTGGAGCGCGTGCCGATCACGCACAACCTGCGCCACGACCAGCTCGACACCGTGATCACCGAAGCCTGGCTGAGCGGCGCGGCACCGGCCGGTGCGGCGATCATCGAAGCCCATCTGGAAGACCTCCAGCCCACGCTGGCCTTCATCTTCCGCCTGGCGCGCCACCTGAAGGCGCAGCGCGAGCTGGTGCGCGGCAAGCCGGAGAATTTCAACCGGCCCGACTACACCTTCAAACTCACCGGCGCCAACGACCGCGAGCCCGACGGCAGCGAGACCGTGGTGATCGGCACGCGCCAGCGCGGCGCGCCGCTCGATCTGATGGTGGCCGAAGCCATGATCCTGGCCAACAGCAGCTGGGGCCAGTGGCTGGCCGACTGCGGTGTGCCCGGCATCTACCGCAGCCAGGCCAGCCTGGCACCCGGCGTGAAAGTGCGCATGGGCACCAAGGCACAGCCGCACGCCGGCATTGGCGTCAAGAGCTACGCCTGGAGCACCTCGCCCCTGCGCCGCTATGTGGACATGGTCAACCAGTGGCAGATCATTGCCTGCGCGCGCCACGGCAAGACCGCCGCGCTGGCCGCACCCTTCAAGCCGAAAGACGCGAACCTGTTCGCCATCATCAGCGGCTTCGATGCCGCCTACACCGCCTACAACGGTTTCCAGAACGGCATGGAGCGTTTCTGGACGCTCAAGCACCTGCAGCAGGCCGGCATCAGCGAGCTGACGGCCACGCTGATCAAGGACAACCTGGTGCGCGCCGACAGCCTGCCGCTGGTGTTGCCGGTGCTGGGGGCCGAAGGCCTGCCGCGCGGCTCGCATGTGCGGGTGCGGCTGGGCGCCATCGACGAGATCACGCTGGAAGTGAGCGGCACGGTGATCGAGCGGCTGGACCAGCCGCTCGATCACGTGGACGAGACCACCGACTCCGAAGATGGCGAAGGCGACGACCTGGCCACGCCGCTGGCGCTGGCCATCGATGTGGACGAGGCCGATGGCGCAGCGCCCGAAGCCGCCACCGAGGCGCCACCCGCCTGAGCGAGCGCACGGATCATGTTCCGAGTGACATCCGCCCTGAGCTTCGTCAAAGGCCTGAGCACGCTGCAGCTGGCGCTGGGCGTGTCGGTCACCGTGCACGCCGCGCTGCTCACGGTGCGGTTTGTCGATCCGGAAGGCTTCAACCGCGTGTTCCAGGACACGCCGCTGGAGGTGATCCTGGTCAATGCCAAGAGCGACGAGCTGCCGCAGAAGGCCATGGCCATCGCCCAGGCCTCGCTGGCCGGCGGCGGTGAGGCCAGCCAAGGACGGGCCACCTCGCCACTGCCGCCCAGCCTGGTGGCCCGGGTGGGCGACACACCCGAAGAGGACGAGCGCATGATCGAAGCGCTCAAGGAACGGCAAAACCTGATCCTGGCCCAGGTGCGCAAGCAGCTGGCCAGCCTGCCCCCGCCCGACCTGCAGGCCGTGAACACGAGCCAGGAAGCCATCGAGCGCGAGCACAAGCGCCGGGCGCTGGTGAACATCCTGGCCGAGATCGAAAAGCGCATCAACGAAGAAAACGCACGCCCGAAAAAGCGCTACATCAGCCCGGCCACGCGCGAAGAGGTCTACGCGATCTACTACGACGCGCTGCGCCGCAAGATCGAAGACCGGGGCACCACCAACTTCCCCGAGGCCGCCGGACGCAAACTGTATGGCTCGCTCACCATGGTGATCACCGTCAACCACAACGGCACCGTGCTCGGCACCGAAGTCGTGCAATCCTCGGGCAACAACACGCTGGACCGCCGGGCGCAGGCCATTGTGCTCGGGCTGGAATTCGGTCGCTTCAACGAAGCCATGCGCCGCCAGGCCGACCAGATCGTGGTGGTTTCGCGCTTTCGCTTCACGCGCGAAGAAGGGCTGCAGACGCAGCTCAGCAATTGACCTCCCCCTCTGCTCAGATTGGTCGCTCCATGAGGTCTTTCAGTCGCTGGTTTATGTGGATGCTGCTGGCCGGTCTGGCCTTGCAGCTGTTCTTCGTGCTGCGCATCGCGCTCATGCTGGTGATCGACCCGCAGAGCACGGCCTTCATGCGTTCAGAAGCCTGGCGCGTGGCGGGTGAAAGCCTGACCACCGACAAGACCTGGCGCTGGTCGTCGCAGTGGGTGGACTACGAGCAGATCAGCCCACACCTCAAGCGCGCGGTGATGGCCTCGGAAGACGCCGGCTTCGTCGAACACGGCGGGGTGGACTGGGAGGCGCTGGAATCGGCCTGGCAAAAGAACGAGCGACGCCAGGCTCAGGTTGAACAGCGCGCCGAGCAGATCGAAAAAAGGCTCGCCAACAAACCCGAAGCCGCTGAAGCGGCGCTGAAAAAAATCAAGCCACCCAAGGTGGTGGGCGGCTCCACCATCACCCAGCAGCTGGCCAAGAACCTGCTGCTGTCGGGCGAACGCAACCTGCTGCGCAAGGGGCAGGAACTGGCGCTGGCACTGTTGCTGGAGACCTTGCTGTCCAAGCAGCGCATCCTGGAGATCTACCTCAACAGCGTCGAATGGGGCGAAGGCGTCTTTGGTGCCGAGGCCGCGGCGCAGCGCTACTTCAACAAGCCCGCGGCCAAGCTCAGCGCCTACGAAGCGGCGCGGCTGGCGGTGATGCTGCCCAGCCCCAAGTTTTTTGAGACCCGGCCCGGCTCGGCCTACCTGTCGCGGCGCGCTGGCACCATCGCCGCGCGCATGGGCGACGTGAGTCCTCCATGACCCCCCTGCCATGTATCCCCCCTGCGCCGCTGCGCGGCTTCCCCCCAAGGGGACGACACCTACGGCCGGGCGAAGCCCGTTCCGTGGTGTCCTGCGGTTCTGACATTGCTCTCGTGGCTTGGCAAGCCTGCGCCAGGATGTTTTCATGAACTGGCGCGCCCAAGCCATGAGCCTGCTCCTGCTGGGCTTTGTGCGCCTGCTCACCGGCGCCCAGGCGCGCTGGCACGGTTGCCCGCCCAAGGCCGAGCAGCGCATCTACTTCGCCAACCACCAGAGCCATGCCGATCTGGTGCTGATCTGGGCCGCGCTGCCGCAGGAACTGCGCAGCATCACCCGGCCCATCGCCGCCAAAGACTACTGGACCACGTCCCGCTTCAAACGCTGGATCACCACCGCGGTGTTCAACGCGGTCTATGTGGAGCGTGGAAAAAATCGGGGTCAGATTCCAATTTCCTCCGAAAAATTGGAATCTGACCCCGATTTTTTGGACCCCGACCCCTCTGATCCGCTGCAGCCGCTGATCACCGCGCTGGAGAGCGGTGACTCGCTGATCTTGTTTCCCGAGGGCACGCGTGGCCACGCCGAGGACCCGCAACCGTTCAAGAGCGGCCTGTACAACCTGGCCCAGCGGTTCCCGCAGGTGGTGCTGGTGCCCGCCTGGATCCACAACGTGCAGCGCGTCATGCCCAAGGGTGAGGTGGTCCCGGTGCCGGTGCTGTGCTCGGTCACCTTTGGCGAGCCGGTGCGGCTGGGTGCCGAAGAAAGCCGATCGGCCTTTCTCGCTCGGGCGCGCGAGGCGGTGATGGCCTTGCGGGAGGTCTGAATGGGCCGTTTTCTGCGCAGCCTGAGCCCCGAACAGCAGGTCAGCCTGTTGTTCGTGCTGCTGTTTGGCTTGCTGCTGCTGGCCACCGTGGCGGGCGTTCTGCTGTCGCTGCGCGAGCGCCGCCATCCCGATCCCGTCACGGGTGGCCGCACCCAGCGCCTGCAGGACATTCAGGCACTGCTGCGCAGTTCCTGGCTGATGGCGCTGGTGTTCTGGGTCGGCTGGGCGGCGGGGGAAGGTGTGGCGATCGTGCTGTTCGGCCTGGTGTCCTTTCTGATCCTGCGCGAATTCATCAGCCTCTCGCCCACGCGCCGCGGCGACCACCGCAGCCTGGTACTGGCTTTTTTCGTGGTGCTGCCGGTCCAGTACACGCTGGTCTGGACGCGGCATTTCGACCTGTTCACCGTCTTTGTGCCGGTCTTTGTGTTCCTGGCCATTCCCGTGATCAGCGCGTTGGCCAACGACCCATTGCGGTTCCTGGAGCGCAACGCCAAGCTGCAATGGGGCATCATGGTGTGCGTCTACGGCCTGAGCCACGTGCCCGCACTGATGTTGCTGGCGTTCCCGAGCTTTGCCGGGCGCATGGCCTTTCTCGTCTTCTTCCTCGTTGCCGTGGTGCAGACCTGCATGCTGGTGCAGCACCTGGTGGCGCGGCAGTTGGCCCGACCGGTGGCCCCGGCCATCAGCGAAAGTTTCCACTGGCGCAGCTGGCTGGCCGGGCTGGCGGCGGGCGGTTTGCTCGGTGGTCTGCTGGCGGGCATCACCCCGTTCAAGCCGCTGGCTGCACTGGCGATGGCGCTGGTCGCCTGCGCTGCCGGTTCGCTCGGTCACCTGGTCATGAAGGCCATCAAGCGCGACCGCGGCGTCACCCACTGGGGCAGCGCGGGGCGCTCGGTCACCGGTGCGTCCGGCCTGCTGGACCGGGTCGACGCCCTGTGCTTCGCGGCCCCGGTGTTCTTCCACTCGGTCCGCTGGACCTTCAACCTCTGACCGCCCCATGCGCATCCTCGGCATCGACCCTGGCCTGCAATGCACCGGCTTCGGCGTGGTGGACTCGGCGGGTGCCGCCCTGCACTACGTGGCCAGCGGCACCATACAGACCAGCCCGAAAGACGGCGCCCTGCTGCCCGAGCGCCTGAAGATTCTGTTCGACGGCATCGGCGAAGTCGTCAAGCGCTATCAGCCCGAGGTGGCGGTGTGCGAAATCGTGTTCGTCAACGTCAACCCGCAGGCCACGCTGCTGCTGGGCCAGGCGCGCGGCTGCTGCGTCACGGCGCTGGTGGCCAACGGCCTGGCGGTGGCCGAGTACACCGCACTGCAACTGAAGAAAGCCGTGGCCGGCCACGGCCACGCCGACAAGGCGCAGATGCAGGAAATGGTCAAACGCCTGCTGCAACTGCCCGGCCTGCCGGGCAAAGACGCTGCGGATGCGCTGGGGCTTTGCATCACGCACGCGCAGGTGGCACGCTCGGTGGCAGCGATCAACAAGGTGTCACCGCTGCAGGCCAGGACACATGCGGCATATAAGGGTGGGCGGAGCTATTGACTTCCGATGCGCAGACCAAGTTGAGCTGCGTGCCTTGTTCCAGAACACTGCGGAACCGGCTTTGCCGGGCCGCAGGTGTTGCCCCCGGGGGGTGACGCCGCAGGCGGCGCGGGGGGAGGGGTATCCCTACAGAATCCGCTCCAGCACCAGCACGCCAAAGAACCCCAGCGCGGCAATCACGGTCCATTTCAGGATCCTGATGCCCCAGACGCGAAAGCGCTGCTGGCCGGTGCCGATGTAGAACGCGAAGCACACGCCGGCGGCGAGCAGCAGGAAGAAGATGGTGAAGCGGAACAGCAGCATGGCGGTTGAAATCACCAGGCCGGCGCCAGTTGTGCGAAACCAGCGGGCGCTTCACGCTCCTGCTCGAAGCTCACGACCTCGCAGGCATCGGGTTGCGCCAGCAAGGCGCGCAGCAGCTGGTTGTTCATGGCGTGACCGCTGCGGAAAGCGCTGTAGGCCGCCAGCAACGGGTGGCCGACGATGTACAGGTCGCCGATGGCGTCCAGGATCTTGTGTTTGACGAACTCGTCCTGGTAGCGCAGGCCGTCGGCGTTGAGCACCTTCACGTCGTCCATCACGATGGCGTTGTCCAGCCCGCCGCCCATGGCCAGGCCGTGCGAGCGCATCATTTCCACGTCGCGCGTGAAACCGAAGGTGCGGGCACGCGCGATCTCGCGCGCGTAGGTGCCACTGCCCATGTCGAACGTGACACGCTGGCCGGTCGAGGTGACGGCCGGGTGGTCGAACTCGATCTCGAACGTGAGCGTGTAGCCATGCAACGGCTCCAGCCGCGCCCACTTGAGCGTGCGGCCTGCGCCCTCGCGCACTTCCACCGGTTTTTTCACCCGCATGAAGCGCTTGGGCGTTTTCTGCGTGACGATGCCGGCGCTCTGCAGCAGGTAGACGAAAGACGCCGAAGACCCATCAAGAATGGGCACCTCTTCGGCCGTGATGTCCACATACAGGTTGTCCAGCCCCAGCCCGGCGGCGGCGCTCATCAGGTGCTCGATGGTGTGCACCTTGACGCCACCGTTGGAGATGGTCGAGGCCAGCCGGGTGTCCGACACCGCCGTGGCGTTGACAGGAATCTCCACCGGTTCAGGCAAATCGACCCGGCGGAACACGATGCCCGTGTCGGGCGCGGCGGGGCGCAGCGTCAGCTCCACCCGCTGGCCGCTGTGCAGGCCGACACCGACCGCCTTGGTGAGGGATTTCAAAGTGCGTTGAGCAAGCATCCGGTGGATTTTAGTTTTTCAGGCGGTTTCGCGCTGACCAGGAAAATCAACCCGTCAACGGCCCCCGGGCCATGAACGAGATGCCCCCGTCGAGAACACCGCGGAACCGGCTTCGCCGGGCCGCAGGTGTTGCCCCCCAGGGGGGGTGACGCCGCAGGCGGCGCGGGGGGGATCAATCAATCAGCCTGTTTGCGCAGGAACGCCGGGATTTCGAAATCCTCCATCCCGCCGGAGGACAGTGCATCGATTTTGGCCGCCGCGTTGGCGCGGCTGCTGCCCCAGACCCGTGGCACATTGACCGCCATGTTGCTGTAATCGGGCTGGCTGTTGCCCGCGCCTGGCCCGCTCACGGCGGCGTTCACGGTGGGCACGTTGAACGGCACGTTGTCGGTGCCGGTGCGCAGCACCTGCAGCGGCGGCGCGTTGCGGCGCGCGCCCTGGCGCGAGAGACCGGTGGCGACCACGGTGACGCGCATTTCGTCGCCCAGGCTGTCGTCGTAGGCGGCACCGTAGATCACGTGCGCGTCCGGCGAAGCGTAGGCGCGGATGGTGTTCATGGCCAGCTTGGACTCCGACAGCTTGAGCGAGCCCTTGGCGGCGGTGACCAGCACCAGCACGCCCTTGGCGCCCGAGAGGTCGATGCCTTCGAGCAGCGGGCAGGCCACGGCCTGCTCGGCGGCGATGCGGGCGCGGTCCGGCCCGGCGGCGACCGCCGTGCCCATCATGGCCTTGCCGGGTTCGCCCATCACGGTGCGCACGTCTTCAAAGTCAACGTTCACATTGCCGTACTCGTTGATGATCTCGGCGATGCCGCCGACGGCGTTTTTCAGCACGTCGTTGGCGTGGGCAAAGGCATCGTCCTGCGTCACCTCATCGCCCAGCACTTCGAGCAGCTTGTCGTTCAGCACCACGATCAGCGAGTCCACGTTGGCTTCGAGTTCGGCCAGGCCAGCGTCGGCGTTCTGCATGCGCTTGCCACCCTCAAAGTCAAACGGCTTGGTGACCACACCCACGGTGAGGATGCCCATCTCCTTGGCCACGCGCGCGATCACGGGCGCCGCGCCGGTGCCGGTGCCGCCGCCCATGCCGGCGGTGATGAACAGCATGTGCGCGCCGTCGATGGCGGCGCGGATTTCGTCAATCGCCAGTTCAGCGGCGTCACGGCCCTTCTCGGGCTTGCTGCCCGCACCCAGGCCGGTCGCGCCCAGCTGGATGGTGCGGCTCGCGGCGCTGCGGGTGAGCGCCTGCGCATCGGTGTTGGCGCAGATGAACTCCACGCCCTGCACGTTGCGCGCAATCATGTGGTCGACCGCGTTGCCGCCGCCACCGCCGACGCCGATCACCTTGATCTGGGTGCCCAGGTTGAATTCTTCGACTTCGATCATTTCGATGCTCATGCTGCTCTCCTGTTGGTGCCCTAGAACCGGGGTTCCGGGCGGTTTTCATTTAACAAAGTTCGGATTCGGTTCGTTCTGCTGTGGGGTGCCTCAGCCAGGCGGTCCGGTGTGTTTGGCGCATCGCCATCGCCTTCGGCGCGATGTTGCTGGCGGGCCGCACGGGTCCAACCAAGGGACACCGTGGAACCGCCCTTCGACAAGCGCAGGACGGGCCTCCAGCGCCGCCCCCCTGGGGGGGTCACGCAAAGCGTGGCGGGGGGGCTTCATCAGAACGTCCCCGCAAACCAGTTCTTGACCCGGTCCAGCGCGCCGCTCATCGAGCCCGCCTTCTGCGCCACCTTGTGCCCACGCACGCGCGCCAGGCGTGCCTCTTCGAGCAAACCCATCACCGTGGCCGCGCGCGGCTGGGCCACCATGTCCGACAGGGCCGACGCGTAGTGCGGGATGCCGCGGCGCACCGGCTTCAAAAAGATGTCTTCGCCCAGCTCGACCATGCCCGGCATGACGGCGCTGCCGCCGGTGAGCACGATGCCGGAGGACAGCACTTCCTCGAAACCGGAGTCGCGGATCACTTGCTGCACCAGGGCAAAAATCTCTTCCACCCGCGGCTCGATCACCCCCGCCAGCGCCTGGCGGCTGAGCATGCGCGGACCCCGGTCGCCCAGGCCGGGCACCTCCACTTGCTGCCCGGGGTCGGCCAGCAACTGCTTGGCGCAGCCGTGATCGACCTTGATGTCTTCGGCGTCCTTGGTCGGTGTGCGCAGCGCCATGGCGATGTCGCTGGTGATCAGGTCGCCGGCGATCGGGATCACGGCGGTGTGGCGGATCGCGCCACCGGCGAAGATGGCCACGTCGGTGGTGCCCGCGCCAATGTCCACCAGCGCCACGCCCAGCTCCTTCTCGTCGTCGGTCAGCACCGCCTGGCTGGAGGCCAGCGGGTTGAGCATGAGCTGGTCCACCTCCAGCCCGCAGCGGCGCACGCACTTGATGATGTTTTCGGCCGCGCTCTGCGCGCCGGTCACGATGTGCACCTTCGCTTCGAGCCGGATGCCGCTCATGCCGATCGGCTCCTTGACCTCCTGGCCGTCGATCACGAACTCCTGCGGTTCGACCAGCAGCAGGCGCTGGTCGGTCGAGATGTTGATGGCCTTGGCGGTTTCCATCACGCGGGCCACGTCGGTTGGCGTGACCTCGCGGTCCTTGATGGCCACCATGCCGCTGCTGTTGATGCCGCGGATATGGCTGCCGGTGATGCCGGTGTAGACGCGGGCGATGCGGCAGTCGGCCATCAGCTCGGCTTCTTTCAGCGCGGCCTGGATGCTCTGCACCGTGGCGTCGATGTTGACCACCACGCCGCGTTTGAGGCCGTGGCTGCTGGACACGCCCAGGCCCGCGAGCTTGAGTTCGCCCCCGGCCTGGACTTCGGCCACCACCACCATGATCTTGGCGGTGCCGATGTCGAGTCCGACGACGAGGTCTTTGTATTCCTTGGCCATGATGTGTTCTCGATTACCTTGTGTTCTGCGGTGCGTTCTGCGGTGTGTTCGGGCTGTCTTCGGTCACGGTGGTCACGCCGCGCATGCGCAGCGCGTAGCCATTGGGGTAGCGCAGGTCGACCGACTGCAGGGCGCCGGGGTAGCGCTCGGTCAGCTGGCTCAGCGTGCCGGTGAAGCGCTGGGTGCGGGCCAGCAGCTCCTCGGGCGTGCCCCGCCCGAGCTGCATCGCGGCGCCGTTGTCCAGATCGGCGCTCCAGCTGCCACGCTCGCTGAGTTCCAGCCGGGCCAAGCCCAGCTCCAGGCGGTTGAACTCGGTCTGCAGCGACTGGAACAGCGCCCACACCTGCTGCGACTGGTGGGCCGGGCCGGCCAGTTCGGGCAGGCCGTCGCTGTCGTCCGGGCTGGCGTCGAACACCTCACCCAGCCGGTTGACCAGCTGACCGGACCCCGACTGGCCCCACCAGGCCACCGCCTGGTGCTCTTCGATCGTCACACGCAGGCGGTTGGGAAATTCGCGCTGCACCACCGCCTGGCGCACCCAGGGCACGGCCTCGAACAGTTGCTGGACCCGCACCAGGTCCAGCGTGAGGAAGTTGCCCGCCAGGTTGTTCTTCATCTGCGAGGCCAGCTGGGCGCGAAACGTCACCGCGTTCTGGTGCTGCACATCGCCCTGCACCGTGATCGAGCGCACCGACCACACCGGGTGCCGCACCGCCCACAGGCTGAACGCGCCCAGGCACAGGACGGCAAACACCATGACCAGGGCGCGCGTGGCCATGGTCATGAGCTTGATGTCCAGGGGCAGTTCGGTGCGGTCCATGGCAGGGTGGGCTCAGGCCTTCTTTGGTGCCGGGTTGTCGAGCGCGGCGCTGGCCAGCAGCGTCAGGCACAGGTCTTCGTACGACAGCCCGGCCGCGCGCGCCGACATCGGCACCAGCGAGTGGCTGGTCATGCCGGGCGAGGTGTTGATCTCCAACAGATAGGGCTTGCGCGTCTGGGCGTCGATCATCACGTCGGCCCGCGACCAGCCGCGACAGTCCAGCGTGAGGAAGGCCTGGAGCACCAGCGCCTGGATGGCGGCCTCTTCGCCCTCGGGCAGGCCACAGGGCACCAGGTACTTGGTGTCGTCGGTGAAGTACTTGTGCTGGTAGTCGTAGTTGCCGTCGGGTGCCACGATGCGGATCACCGGCAGCGCGCGGGCTTGTGGTCCGCTGCCCAGCACCGGGCAGGTGACCTCGTCGCCCGCGATGAACTGCTCGCACATCACCATCGGGTCCTGCCCGGCAGCGAGCGCGTAGGCGGCGTCGCATTGTTCCAGCGTGGTGAGCTTGGTCAGACCGATGGTGGAACCCTCGCGCACCGGCTTGACGATCATCGGTGAGCCCAGCGCGGCGAACGCGGCGCGGGTCTCTGCCGCGCTCTTGACCTGGCGCCAGGCCGGTGTGGACAGGCCCTCGGCGGTCCAGATGCGCTTGGTCATGAGCTTGTCCATCGCCACCGCCGAGGCCATGACGCCGGGGCCGGTGTAGGGAATGCCCATCAGCTCCAGCGCGCCCTGCACCGTGCCGTCTTCGCCGAAGCGGCCGTGCAGCGCGATGAAGCAGCGGCTGAAACCGTCGCGCTTCAAGTCGCCGAAATCGCGCTCTGCCGGGTCGAAGGCGTGGGCGTCCACGCCTCTGGATTTCAAAGCGGCCAGCACGCCGGTGCCCGACATCAGCGAGACCTCGCGTTCGGCGGAGCGCCCGCCCATGAGCACGGCGACCTTGCCCAGCGCCTGGGCATCCACTTGCGGTGCGTTCACCGTCGCATTCATTGGCGGCCTCCTTGTGCCAGTTCCACCACCTGCCCCGCCACCGCTCCGATGGACCCGGCCCCCATGCAGAGCACCACGTCGCCATCGCGCGCGTTGTCCAGGATGGCCTGGGGCATGGCGCCGATCTCGTCCACGAACACCGGTTCGAGCTTGCCGGCCACGCGCAAGGCACGCGCCAGCGCACGGCCATCGGCCGCCACGATGGGCGCCTCGCCCGCGGCGTACACCTCGGCCAGCAGCACCGCGTCGGCGTGACCGATCACCTTCACGAAATCTTCAAAACAGTCGCGCGTGCGGCTGTAGCGGTGCGGCTGGAAGGCCAGCACCAGGCGCCGGCCCGGGAAAGCGCCGCGCGCGGCCGACAGCGTGGCCGCCATTTCGACCGGGTGGTGGCCGTAGTCGTCCACCAGCGTGGCGCTGCCGCCGGTCGGCAAGGCCGCTTCGCCGTAGCGCTGGAAACGGCGGCCCACGCCCTTGAACTCGGCCAGCGCCTGCTGTACTGCGGCGTCGGGCACACCCAGCTCCACCGCAATGCCGATGGCCGCCAGCGCGTTGAGCACGTTGTGGTGGCCCGGCAGGTTGAGCACCAGGTCCAGGTCGGGCAGCTCCACGCCGTTGCGGCGCTGCACGGTGAAGTGCATCTGGCCACCGACGGCGCGCACGTTCAGCGCACGGACCTGCGCGTCTGGCGAGACACCGTAACTGGTGATGGGGCGGGCGATGCGCGGCAGGATGTCGCGGATCGCCGGGTCGTCCACACAGACCACCGCCGCGCCGTAAAACGGCATCTTGTGCAGGAACTCGATGAACGCGCCCTTGAGCCGGCCGAAGTCGTGGCCGTAGGTGTCCATGTGGTCGGCGTCGATGTTGGTCACGACCGAGAGCACCGGCAGCAGGTTCAGGAACGAGGCGTCCGACTCGTCGGCCTCGACCACGATGTACTCGCCCGATCCGAGCTGCGCGTTGGCCCCGGCGCTGTTCAGGCGACCACCGATCACAAACGTGGGGTCCAGGTTGGCCGCCGCCAGCACGCTGGCCACCAGGCTGGTGGTGGTGGTCTTGCCGTGCGTGCCCGCGATGGCGATGCCCTTTTTCATGCGCATCAGCTCGGCCAGCATCACCGCGCGCGGCACCACCGGCACCAGTTTCGCGTGCGCGGCCACCACCTCGGGGTTGTCTTCTTTCACCGCGGTGGAGGTGACGATGGCGTCGGCCCCATCGATGAAGGCCGCGTCGTGGCCCTTGAACACCAGTGCACCCATCGATTGCAGGCGGCGCGTGGCCGCGTTCTCGCCCAGGTCGCTGCCCGAGATGCGGTAGCCCTGGTTGAGCAAGACCTCGGCGATGCCGCTCATGCCGGAGCCGCCGATGCCGACAAAGTGAATGTGTCTGATGGCATGTTTCATGCGGTTTTCACTTTCGCGAGTTGCTCGCAGGCGGACACCACGGCCGCCACGGCTTCTGTTTTTTCCATTTGCTTGGCCTTGGTGGCCAGCTCCAGGAGTTGATCGCGCTGCAGGCTTTGCAGCTTCTGCGCCAGCGCGGCGGGCGTGAATGAGGTCTGCGGCACCAGCCAGGCGCCACCGGCTTCGACCAGGAAACGCGCGTTGCGGGTCTGGTGGTCGTCCACCGCGTGGGGAAAGGGCACGAACAGCGCGGCCGCGCCGACGGCGGCGATCTCGGTCACGGTGCTGGCCCCGGCGCGGCAGACGATCAGGTCGGCCTCGGCAAAGGCGCGTGCCGTGTCCTCGATGAAGGGCGTGAGCTGGGCCAGCACACCGGCGGCGCTGTAGTTGGCGCGCAGCGCGTCGATCTGCTTCTCGCCGCTCTGGTGAATCACCTGCGGGCGCTGGGCCGAGGGGATCAGCGCCAGGGCTTGCGGCACGGTGTCGTTGAGCGCCTTGGCGCCCAGGCTGCCGCCCACCACCAGCAGGCGCAGCGGGCCGCTGCGAGCGGCAAAACGCTCTGCGGGCACGGGCTGGCGCAGGAACTCGGCCCGCAAGGGGTTGCCCACCCAGTCGGCCTGCTTGAAGACGTTGGGGAAAGCGGTGAAAACGCGGTCGGCAATGCCCGTGAGCACCTTGTTGGCCATGCCGGCCACCGAGTTTTGCTCGTGCAGCACCAGCGGCTTGCCCAGCAGCGTGCCCATCATGCCGCCGGGAAAAGTGATGTAGCCGCCCAGGCCGACCAGCACGTCGGGCTGCACCCGGCGCACCACCTGCAGCGCCTGCCAGAAGGCACGCAGCAGGCGCAGCGGCAACAGCGCCAGCGTCACCACCCCCTTGCCACGCACACCACCGAAGTCAATGGTTTCCAGCGCAAAACCGCGTGGTGGCACGAGCCGACTTTCCATGCTGTCGGGCGCGCCCAGCCAGTGCACGCGCCAGCCGCGCTCGCGCAATGCGTCGGCCACGGCCAGCCCGGGGAAGATGTGGCCGCCGGTGCCGCCGGCCATGATGAGGGCGCAGGGTTGCCGCAGACCAGCCCCCACGCTCGTCGCTGCGCGGACTTCGCTGCCCCCCATGGGGGCGCCAGCTTGCTTGGGGCGGCCCGGCGCTGCGCTGTTGCTCATGACCGCCCTCCCTTCATGAGCGATGCGTTCCGCATCTGCAGCCGCTGCGCGCCTGCCTGTCCGTTTTGAATAAACCGCCAGTTGCTCATGAGCGGCCACCTTTCATGAGCTGGCGGTTTTCATAGTCCACTCGCAGCACGATCGCCATCGCGATCAGGTTGAGCAGGATCGCCGAGCCGCCGTAGCTCATCAGCGGCAGGGTCAGGCCCTTGGTGGGCAGCGCACCCAGGTTGACGCCGATGTTGATGAAGGCCTGGAAACCCATCCACAGGCCCACGCCCTGCGCCACCAGGCCGGCGAACACCTGGTCCAGCGCAATGGCCTGGCGACCGATGTGCATGATGCGGCGCGTGAGCCAGAGGAACAGCCCGATCAGGGTGAGCACGCCGATCAGACCGAACTCTTCGCCGATCACGGCGAGCAGGAAATCGGTGTGGGCTTCGGGCAACCAGTGCAGCTTTTCCACACTGCCACCCAGACCGACGCCAAAAATCTCGCCGCGACCGAAGGCGATCAGCGAGTGCGAGAGCTGGTAACCCTTGTCCAGCGCGTGGTCCACGCTGAAGGGGTCGAGGTAGGCAAAAATGCGTTCCCGCCGCCATTCGCTGGTGAGCACGATCATGGCAAACGCCGCCACCACCAGCACCGCCATCAGGAAGAACATGCGGGCGTTGACACCGCCCAGAAACAGAATCCCCATGGCGATGACCACGATCACCATGAAGGCCCCCATGTCGGGCTGGGCCAGCAGCAGCATGCCCACCACCAGCACCGCCAGGGCCATGGGCAGCACGGCGCGAAAGAAGCGCTCCTTCATCTCCATCTTGCGCACCATGTAGTCGGCGGCGTAGAGCAGCACAGCCAGCTTGGCCAGCTCGGACGGTTGAAAGCTGATGAAACCGAGTGAAATCCAGCGGCGAGCCCCGTTCACCATCGTGCCCACTTGCGGCATCAGCACCGCCACCAGCAGCACCAGAGACACCGCAAACAACCAAGGTGCCGACTGTTCCCAGAACCGCATCGGCATCTGAAAAGCCAACCAGGCAACCGCCAGGCCGATCGCGATAAAAATACCGTGCCGCAACGCAAAATGCGTGTGCGCGTAGTTGGCAAAACGCGGGTTGTCGGGCAGCGCGATGGAGGCCGAATACACCATCACCAGGCCCCAGGCCAGCAAGGCCATCGCCACCCACAACAAGGGCTGGTCAAAACCCAGTTCGCGCACCACCCGGTTGCGCGTGCCGCCGTAGCTGCGGCTGGACAGGCGCACCGGCAGGCCATCGCCACCGACGCCGACCAGGTTCAAGCCCGGCACCCGGGCACGCAGGCGGATCATCAGGTTCTGCAGCCGGGCTTTCACAGCGTGCCCTCCATCTCCACGCCGTGTTCGGCGGCGAGTTCGCGCACCGCAGCCACAAAAACATCGGCACGGTGTTTGTAGTCGCGGAACATGTCCATGCTGGCGCAGGCGGGTGACAGCAGCACGGCGTCGCCACGGTGGGCCTGCGCCGAACACAGGCGCACCGCCTCGGGCAGGGTGGCGGCGTCGAGCAGGGGCACCCCGGCGCGCTCGACCGCTGCCTGCACCTGCCCGCGAACGCGCGCGGCATCGCGGCCCATCAGCACCACCGCGCGCGCATGGCGCGCCAGCGGATCGGCCAGCGGCGCAAAGTCCTGGCCCTTGCCGTCACCGCCCAGGATCACCACCAGCTTGCGGTCAGCGCCCAGGCCGTTGATGGCCGCCAGCGTGGCGCCGACGTTGGTGCCCTTGCTGTCGTCGAAGTACTCGACCTCGTTGATGATGGCCACCGGCTCGACCCGGTGCGCCTCGCCGCGGTATTCGCGCAGGCCGTGCAGCATGGGCGCCAGCGGTGCGCCGGTGGAGCTGGCCAGGGCCAGCGCGGCCAGGGCGTTGGCGGCGTTGTGGCGGCCACGGATGCGCAGCGCATCGACCGGCATCAGGCGCTGGAAATAGATCTCCTCGGTGTCGTCCGCAGCGCGGCCCCGCTTGCGGGTCTCGTCGAGCGCGTGCGCACGCACCAGCCAGGCCATGCCGTTGACGGTCTCGATGCCCCAGTCGCCCGGGCGGGTGGGCGCCTCCAGACCGAAGGTCACCCAAGGACGGGCGGGCTGCTGTCGGTTGCGCCCGCCGATCTTCACGCTCACCTGGCCCGGCTGCATGGCCGCGACCCACGCATCGTCGCGGTTGAGCAGCATCAGCGCCTGCGCACCAAAGACCGCCGCCTTGGCCTGCGCGTAAGCGGCCATGGAACCGTGCCAGTCGAGGTGGTCTTCACTGAGGTTGAGCACGGTGGCGGCGCTGGGCACACCGTCCCAGGGACCGCCCGCCGTGCCGTCGAGCTGAAAACTGGAGAGCTCCAGCACCCAGACCGAAGGCAGGTGGGGCGGCTGCGGCGCCTCGATCGGTGGCGGCACCCGCATCGTTGGAGCGTCGCCGTCCTGCGGCCCGGCCGCGTCCGGGTCGCTCGGCGGCGGCTCGGCCTGCGTCTCGGCGGCGGGGCTGTCGCTCAGTCCTGGAGCGGTCGCTTGTTCCGCTGTGCTGGCTTCTGCCTGCACCGCTGCGGCTTCGGCCTCTGCCCGTGCTTCAGCGTCGAGCGCCGCTCCAAGCACGTCCAGCAGCGCCGGACCGATGTTGCCGGCCACCGCCACGTGCAGCCCACAGCGCCGCAGCAGCAAGCCGGTGAGCGAGGTCACGGTGGTCTTGCCGTTGGTGCCGGTGATGGCCAGCACCTTGGGTGTGTACGGCATCACCTCGCGCTGCGCGAGCTCGCGCAGCGCCTGCGCAAACAGGTCGAGTTCACCGACCCAGGCGGCACCGTGCTGCTGCGCCCAGGCGCGCGCCGGTGCCAGTTGCTCGGGCGGCAGGCCGGGGCTGCGGGCGATCAGGCTCCAGGTCTGGCGCGCCAGCAAGTCGTCACCGAGCGGGCCCGAAACAAAGCGCGCCTGCGGACAGTCCGCCTGCAATGCCCCCAGCGATGGCGGGTTCTCGCGCGTGTCGGCCACCGTCACCTGTGCGCCGTGGCGCACGCACCAGCGCGCCAGCGACAGCCCGGAGATGCCCAGGCCGAGGATGAGGACGTGTTGGTTCATCAGCCCCTTCATGCCACGCCTCCAGCATGCAGACGCGCAACCCAGCACACGCCACCGAACCGGCTTTGCCGGGCGGCAGGCGTGGCCCCCTTGAGGGGGGATGCGGCCACACAAAGTGGGCAAGCGACGGGGGTGGACCTTTTCATCGGAGCTTCAAAGTGGACAGGCCGATCAGGCACAGCAGCATGGTGATGATCCAGAAACGGACCACGACCTGGGTTTCTTTCCAACCCTTTTTCTCGAAGTGGTGGTGCAGTGGCGCCATCTGGAACAGGCGGCGGCCCGCGCCGTATTTCTTCTTCGTGTACTTGAAATACGAGACCTGCAGCATCACCGACAGCGCTTCGACCACGAAGATGCCGCCCATGATGGCGAGCACGATTTCCTGCCGCACGATGACGGCGATGGTGCCCAGGGCGCCACCGAGCGCGAGCGCGCCGACGTCGCCCATGAACACCTGGGCCGGGTGGGTGTTGAACCACAGAAAGGCCAGACCGGCACCGGCCATGGCGGCGCAGAAGATCAGCAGCTCGCCCGCGCCGGGAATGTGCGGCAGCAGCAGGTGGCGTGCAAACACGGCGTTGCCGGTCACGTAGGCGAACACGCCGAGCGCCGAACCCACCATCACCACCGGCATGATGGCCAGGCCGTCCAGCCCGTCGGTGAGGTTGACCGCGTTGCTCGAACCGACGATGACCAGGTAGGTCAGGACGACGAAGCCGAACACGCCCAGCGGGTAGGCCACTTCCTTGAAGAAGGGCACCATCAGGCCCGCACGCGGTGGCAGCTCCAGCGTGAAGCCGGAAGCCACCCAGTCGAAAAACAGTTGCAGCACGCGCAGGTTGCTGGTTTCGGCGACGCTGAAGGCCAGGTAGAAAGCCGCCACCAGACCGATCACCGATTGCCAGAAGTACTTCTCGCGCGAGCGCATGCCCTCGGGGTCTTTGTGGACCACCTTGCGCCAGTCGTCCACCCAGCCGATGGCGCCAAAGCCCAGCGTGACCAGCAGCACGATCCAGACAAAGCGGTTCGACAGGTCGAACCACAGCAGCGTGGACAGGGCGATGGAGAACAGGATCAGCACGCCGCCCATGGTGGGCGTGCCACCCTTGCTCATGTGGCTCTGCATCGCGTACTCGCGGATCGGCTGGCCGATCTTGAGCGCGGCCAGCCGACGGATGAAATACGGACCCGCCACCAGACCGACGATGAGCGCGGTCATGGCCGCCATCACGGCGCGGAAGGTCAGGTACTGGAAGACCCGCAGGAACCCGAATTCGGGGCCGAGGCTCTGCAGCCACTGGGTCAGGCTAAGCAGCATGGGTGGTGTCTTTCTGTTCTGGTGGTGCGGGCGCGGCCAGTGCCTGCAAGGCCTGCACCACGCGCTCCATGCGCATGAAGCGCGAGCCCTTGACCAGCACGCTGCGCACCGGCGAATCGTTCGCTCCCGCCGCGTCGGCGACGAAGGCAGCGAGTTCGGCCACATCGGCCCAGTGGCGTGGCGCCGGTTCGGCGGCGGCCTGCAGCGCGGCACAGGCCTGCCGCATCCAGTCGCCCGCGATGTGCACGGCCTCGATGCCGCTGGCCTGCGCCTGGCGCAGCACTTCCAGATGAAAGGCCAGGCCCTGCTCACCCACCTCGCCCATGTCGCCCAGCACCAGCAGGCGCGGTGCCGGCAGCTCGGCCAGCACCTGGATGGCGGCGACCACGGAGTCGGGGTTGGCGTTGTAGGTGTCGTCGATCAGCGTGACCCGACGCTCGCCGAAGTGCAGCGCGAGTGCGCGCGAGCGGCCACCGACCGGTTCGAACACCGTCAGGCCCCGGGCGATGTGGACCAGCGACACGCCCGCGGCCAGCGCGCAGGCGGCGGCGGCCAGCGCATTGCGCACGTTGTGGCGGCCCGCGATGTGCAGGCGGCAACGCTGTTGGCCAGCGGGTGATGTGAAGTGCAATGCCCAGGCGCCGTCCTGCCACTGGGCGCTGAGCGCGTGCACATCGGCTGCGGTGTCGCTGTCGCTGAAGGTCAGCACACGGCGGTCGCAGGCGAGTTCGCGCCAGACCCCGGTGTGCTCGTCGTCGCTCGGAAACACGGCGACCCCGTCGTCGCGCAGGGCCGGGATGACTTGTCCGTTTTCTCGCGCCACCGCCTCGACCGTGCCCATGAATTCCTGGTGCTCGCGCTGCGCGTTGTTGACCAGGGCCACCGTGGGCAACGCGAGCGCGGCGAGGTAGGCGATTTCACCCGGGTGGTTCATGCCGAGTTCGATCACCGCCAGGCGGTGCCCGGCCTGCAGGCGCAGCAGGGTGAGCGGCACGCCGATGTGGTTGTTCAGGTTGCCCTGGGTGGCGAGGGCGGCGCTGTCGGCGGCGGCGCGCAGGATCGACGCGATCATCTGCGTCACCGTGGTCTTGCCGTTGCTGCCGGTCACGGCGATCAGCGGCAGGCTGAACTGTTCGCGCCACAGGCGGGCGAGCTCGCCCAGCGCGAGCCCCGTGTCGGGCACCTCCACGCCGGGCAGTCCCGCCTGGGCCAGACCGCTGTGGGCGATGGCGGCCACGGCGCCTTGCGCCTGTGCCTGCGGCAGGAAGTCGTGCGCGTCGAAGCGCTCGCCTTTCAACGCCACGAACAGGTCGCCGGGCTGCAGGCTGCGGGTGTCGGTGTGCACGCGCTGGATGGCCGCGCCGGGCGCACCCACCACGCTGGCACCGGTGAGCTGGGGCAGGAGCTGGGCCAGCGTCTTCATGCAGCGGCTCCCTGGGCGGCATCGCGTTGGGCCAGGGCGGCACGCGCCTGCGCCAGATCAGAAAACGGTTTCTTCACACCCCATACTTCCTGGTGGTCCTCGTGTCCCTTGCCGGCGATCAGCACCACGTCACGGGCATCGGCGCGCTGCACGGCGAGGGCGATGGCCCGCGCCCGGTCGGCTTCGACCAGCGCCTGCTCGGGCTGCGACAAGCCGGCCACCATCTGCTGCAGGATGAGCAGCGGGTCTTCGCTGCGCGGGTTGTCGCTGGTCAGCACGGCGTGCCGCGCATCGCGCTCGGCCACCGCCGCCATCAGCGGGCGTTTGCCCGCGTCGCGGTCGCCACCGCAGCCCACCACCGCCCAGAGGGCACCGCCGCGCTCCTGCGCCAGCGGCTGCAGGGCCTGCAGGGCTTTTTCCAGCGCATCGGGCGTGTGGGCGTAGTCCACCAGCACCAGCGGCTGGTGGTCGGCAGCGGCCACCTGTTCCATGCGGCCCGGCACCGGCGTGAGCGCAGCGCAGGCCCGCACCGCATCGGCCAGCGCGACACCGAGCGCGCGGGCCGAGGCCAGCACGCACAACAGGTTGGACACGTTGTAGCGCCCCACCAGTGGCAGGTTCAGGCTGTAGGTCCCGATGACCAGACCCGCAGGGTTGCGCTCGACCACCGTCAGGCGCATGCCGCTGTGGGTGCAACCGATGCCGCGCGCCGCCAGGCGTGCGGGCGCCGATTCGGACGGTTGTTCGATCCCCACGGTCCAGAGGTCGAGCGGGCGAACCGCGAGTTGCGCGGCCAGCGCGGCGCCGTTCGCATCGTCCCGGTTCACCACCGCGGCCCGCAGACCCGGCCAGTCGAACAGCGCGGCCTTGGCGGTCCAGTATTCGGCCATGCTGCCGTGAAAGTCCAGGTGATCCTGGGTGAAGTTGGTGAACACCGCCAGGCCGATGCGGGTGGCGTTCAGGCGGCCTTCAACGATACCGATGGACGAGGCCTCGATGGCACAGGCTTTCACGCCGCCGTCCACCAGCCCGCGCAGGCGCGCCTGCAGCAGCACCGGGTCGGGCGTGGTGAGACCGGTGGCGACGATGGTCGATGGCCGCTCGCCCAGCGGCGGCAGGCCGATGCCCAGCGTGCCGACCACGGCACACGGGCGCTGCACCGCCGACAGCAGCTGCGCCACCCACCAGGCACAGGAGGTCTTGCCGTTGGTGCCGGTGATGGCCACCACATCGAGCGCGGCACTCGGGTCGCCATGGAAAGCGCTGGCGATGGGACCGGCCTGCTGCTTGAGCCCCGGCACAGCCAGGATGCGTTCGTCGCTGAAACCGAAGGCCGCTGCACCCTCGGCCTCGACCAGCGCGGCCGTGGCACCCGCCTGCAAGGCACCGGCCACGAAGCGGCGACCGTCGGTGGCAGCACCGGGCCAGGCCACAAAACCGTCGCCCGCGCGCACGCGGCGGCTGTCGCATTGCAGCGAACCGGTCACGCGGCTGCGCAGCCAGTCGGCCACGGCCTGGGGTTCCTTCAAGATCTGGGTCATGCGCCGTGCCCCCATGCCAGAACACCGCGCAACCGGCTTTGCCGGGGCGCTGGTGTTGCCCCCTTGAGGGGGGATGCGGTGCCGCGCAGCGCGCAAGCGACGGGGGTGATCCACATCAAAACGACTCCTCGACCGTTTCCGTCACGATCATCGGCTTGACGTTCATGTCGGGCTGCACGCCCAGCACGCGCAACGTCTGCTGCACCGTCTGGCTGAACACCGGCGCGGCCACCAGGCCGCCGTAGAACACCCCGTTGTTGGGCTCGTCGATCATCACCGCCACGACGATGCGCGGATTCTCGACCGGCGCAAGGCCCACGAACCAGCTGCGGTACTTCTTGTCGGCGTAGCCCTTGCCTTCCTGTTTGCGCGCGGTGCCGGTCTTGCCGCCCACCGAGTAGCCGATGGTCTGCGCCTTGGGCGCGGTGCCTCCGGGCCCGGCGGCCATCTCCAGCATCTTGCGCACCGCCTGCGCGTTCTTCTGGCTGAAGACGCGCACCCCGGTCACAGGTCCGTCGGCCTTGTGCAGCGTCACCGGGATCAGCTCGCCGTCGCGCGCGAAGATGGTGTAGGCCTGTGCCAGCTGAAACAGCGAGGCCGACAAACCGTAGCCATAGCTCATGGTGGCCTGCTCGATCGGGCGCCAGGTCTTGTAGGGCCGCAGTCGGCCACTGACCGCACCGGGAAACGGCAGCTGCGGCTTCTGCCCGAAACCGGCCTGGGCGTAGGTTTCCCACATCTCGCGCGGGCTCATCTGCATCGCCAGCTTGACGGTGCCGACGTTGCTCGATTTCTGGACCACTTCACTGACGCTCAGCACATCGTTCGGGTGCGCATCGGTGATGGTGGAGCCACCGATGGTCATGCGACCCGGGGCGGTGTGGATCGGCGTGCCCGGACTGACCAGCCCCTTCTCGAGCGCCTGCGCCACCACAAAAGGTTTCATGATCGAACCGGGCTCGAAGCTGTCGGTCAGGACCCGGTTGCGCAACTGCTCACCGGTGAGATTGACGCGGCGGTTCGGGTTGTAGCTCGGGTAGTTGGCCAGGGCCAGCACCTCGCCGGTCTGCGCGTCGAGCACCACCGCGCTGCCCGCCCTGGCCTTGTGTTCGCGCACCGCATCGCGCAGTTTTTCGTAGGCAAAGAACTGCACCTTGCTGTCGATCGAGAGCTGCAGGTCCGGCCCATCCACCGGCGGCACCACATCGCGCACGTCTTCCACCACCCGGCCCAGTCGGTCCTTGATCACGCGGCGCGAACCGTTCTTGCCGGCCAGCTGTTTGTTGAAAGCCAGCTCCACACCTTCCTGCCCGCGGTCTTCGACGTTGGTGAAACCCACCACGTGCGCGGCGGCTTCGCCTTCGGGGTACTGGCGTTTGTATTCGCGGCGCTGGTAGATGCCCTTGATGCCGAGCGCCGCGATCTGCCTGGCCACCGGTTCGTCCACCTGGCGCTTGACCCAGACAAAGGTCTTGTCTTCGTTGGACAGGCGCTTCTTCAGCTCGGCCAGCGGCATCTCCAGCAGTTTGGCCAGGTCGCGCAGCTTCGGGTCGGCGCTGTTCACGTCTTCGGGAATCGCCCAGATGCTTTGCGCCACCACGCTGGAGGCGAGCAGCAGACCATTGCGATCCAGAATGCGGCCGCGGTTGGCCGGCAGTTCCAGCGTGCGGGCAAACCGCACCTCGCCCTGGCGCTGGTAAAAGTCGTTGCCGATCACCTGCACATAGGTGGCGCGGCCGGCCAGGATGGCAAACGCCACCGCCAGCGCGGCAACAATGAATTTGCTGCGCCAGACCGGCGTCTTGCTCGCCAGCAAGGGGCTGGCGCTGTAGTTGATGCTGCGGCTCGGGCGCTGACCGACGCGCTGCTTCATGGCCGCACCGCCTGCGAAGAACCGCCCCTGTCCGACACCCCCCCTGATGCCGTCACGTACTGCGTGATGGCGGGATTGACCGCACGCATCTGCAGCTTTTGCGAGGCCAGCTGCTGCACCCGGGCCGACGTGGCCTGACCACGCTTTTGCACCTGCAACTGCGCGTGTTCGGCATCCAGCTGGCGCGCCTGTGCACCGGCCCGGTCGATCGCGGTGTACAGGCGACGCGACTCGTACTGCGTGTGCACCAGGTAGAACGCACTGAACAGCACCGCCACCAGCAACATCAGGTTCAAACGGATCATGCGGGCGCTCCCGTGCGCTCGGCCACGCGCATCACCGCGCTGCGCGCGCGCGGGTTGGCCGCCACCTCGGCGTCCGACGGCATCAGGCGGCTCACGCCGGTCAGCGCCATCGGTGCCGGTTCGGCAAACGGCACGCGGCGGTCCACCACGGCGCGCGAATGGCGCGCCATGAACTGCTTGACCATGCGGTCTTCCAGCGAATGGAAGCTGATCACGACCAGTTGTCCTCCGGGGCGCAGCACATGCAGGCTCGCCTCTAGCGCTTGTTGCAGCTCTTCAAGCTCGGCGTTGATGAAAATCCGAAAAGCCTGAAATGTGCGCGTTGCAGGGTCCTTGCCCGGCTCGCGGGTTTTGACCGCGCCAGCCA